>DASUTC010000269.1 GCA_036374795.1 Herpetosiphonaceae bacterium | reverse complement strand
CTGCCTCGATCAGGCGCGCGCCGCCCTTGCCGCGCTGCCCACCACCCCGCCTGCCGTCCCCCTGACCCCCGACCACCTCGCCTACGTCCTCTTTACCTCCGGCTCCACCGGCACCCCCAAGGGCGTCGCCGTGCCCCAGCGCGGCCTCGCCCACCTCGTCCACTGGCATCACCATGCCTATCAGCTCACCCCCGCCGACCGCGCCAGTCAGCTCGCCGCCCTCACCTTTGACGCCGCCGTCTGGGAGGTCTGGCCCTATCTCACCCGCGGCGCCAGCGTGCATCTCGTGCCCGAGGCCATCCGCCACGATGTCGCCGCGCTGGGCCGCTGGCTCGCCGCCGAGGTGATCAGCCTGAGCTTCCTGCCCACCGCGCTGGCCGAAGCGCTCTGGGCGGCGGGCTGGCAGGCACCGCCGCCGCTGCGCGCGCTGCTGGTCGGCGGCGATCAGCTCCATGGGGTCGACCCGGCCCGCCTCGGCTGCGCGCTAGTCAACCACTACGGGCCGACCGAAAGCGCGGTCGTGGCGACCTGCGGGCGCGTGACCGCCGAGCCGGGGCTGCCGCCGATCGGGGTGCCGCTGCCGTACGTACAGGGCTATGTGCTCAACCGCTGGCAGCAGCCGGTGCCGATCGGAGTGGTGGGCGAGCTGTACCTGGGAGGGGCGGGGCTGGCGCGGGGCTATGTCGGGCAGGCGGCGTGGACAGCGGAGCGCTTCGTGCCGGACGGGCTGAGCGGGCAGGCGGGGGCGCGGCTGTACCGCACGGGCGACCTGGTGCGCTGGCGGGCGGATGGGCAGTTGGAGTTCATCGGGCGGCGCGATGGACAAGTGCAGGTGCGGGGCATCCGCATCGAGCTGGGCGAGATCGAGGCCGTGCTCGGCCAGCATCCCGAAGTCGCCGAGGCCGTGGTGGTGGCGCAGCCTACCGCGCCCTCCGCCGGTGGACACCGCGACACGCGACTGGTGGCGCTGGTTGTTGCCCGGGAAGGCCAGACCTTAAGCGCGCAGCATATCAAGCAATTCTTGCGCGAGCGGCTGCCGGAGTACATGGTTCCGGGCAGCATCGTGGTGCTGGAGGACATGCCGCTGACGCCCAACGGCAAGCTCGATCGCCACGCGCTCGACGCCCTGGCACGGCAGGAGCGCAGCGAAACGGCCTACATCGGCCCGCGCACCCCGCTGGAGGCGCAGCTCGTCACGATCTGGCAAGAGCTGCTGCGTCCCAACACGGCCACCCCGATCGGCATCTACGACAACTTCTTCGCCCTCGGCGGCCACTCGCTGCTCGCAACCCGGTGTGTGTTTCGCATTCAAGAAACCATGCATGTCGATCTTCCCCTACGAAGTCTGTTTACTGCCCCGACCATCGCCGAATGTGCCGAAGCTATTCAGATGGCTGGCGCTACGACCATCACGCCTCAGCCGACGATCGGCTCGATCGATCGTCGTCGCTACCGGATCAAAGGTTCGCAAGCAGGCTAGCGCCGCTTCCTCCCACCCATTAGAAGGAGCTACAGGCAAGACATGACAACTGAGGATCTGTTTGCTCTACCCACATCCTTTGCTCAACAGCGCTTATGGATCTTGGAGCAGCTTCAGCCGGGTAGTGCTATCTACAACATTCCCTGGACCATCGAGATCGCAGGGCCAGTCGACATGCCAGCGCTTCAGCGGGCGATCCAGGCGCTTGTTGATCGGCATGAGACGCTCCGCACAACGTTTGCCACGGTTGATGGCACTCCCGTGCAGGTTGTTGCCGAGGCTGTATCCGTCGCGCTACCGGTTGTCAACCTGATGTCCGACGAGCCAGCGGAGCGCGAAGCGACCGTCCAACGGCTGATCGCGGCAGAAGCACAGCGACCGTTTGACCTGGTGGTTGGTCCGCTATGGCGCGGCCTTCTGCTCCAGCGTGCCTGGGATGATCTTGTGTTGGTCCTGACGATGCATCATCTCATCTTCGATGGCTGGTCGCGGGATGTGTTTGTTCAAGAGCTGGCAGCGCTGTACAGCGCGTGCGTCAGGTCGGAGAATCCGGCGCACGCGCTACCCGCCCTCCCGATCCAGTACGCAGACTATGCGGTGTGGCAGCGCGAATGGCTGCAAGGCGCGGTCCTTGAGCAGCAGCTCGCCTACTGGAAACGGCAGTTGACCGGCGCTCCCGCATTGATCGAGCTGCCCAGCGATCGTGCCAGGCCAACGGTCCAAACGTTTCGGGGCGCGCACCACGCCTTCGACATTCCTGGGACAATCCACGAGGCGCTTGCCGCGCTGAGCCAGCAGGAGGGCACGACGCTCTTTATGACGCTGCTGGCCGCTTTTAAGACGCTGCTGTACCACTATACGGACCAGCCGGATATTGTGGTGGGATCGCCGACCGCCAACCGTCCCCGTGCCGAAACCGCCGGGCTGATCGGCTTCTTCGTTAATATGCTGGTGCTGCGCAGCGACCTGTCCGGGAATCCGACGTTTCGGGATATTCTCCAGCGGGTGCGCGAGACGGCGCTGGGCGCGTATGCCCATCAAGACCTGCCGTTCGAGAAGCTGGTCGAGGAGCTGCGCCCGGAGCGCAGCCTCAACTACACGCCGCTCTTTCAGGTCGTGTTCTCGCTTCATGCTGCGTCAGCGGCGGTGGTGCGGAGCGCCGAGCTTGAGCTGCGGATCGGCGACGTAAGCAATGGAGCGTCGAAATTCGATCTCACCCTCAATATGGTCGAAACTGAGTCGGGGCTGAGCGGCGTCTTCGTGTACAACCCTGATCTCTTCGCGGCGGCAACGATCGAGCGGATGGGGAGCCACTTCACGACGCTGCTGGCCGGGATGGCCGCGCAGCCCGCCGCGCCCCTGCACACGCTCGCCCTGCTCACCCCCGCCGAGCGCCAGCGCCTCCTGCCGCCCCCGCCTGCCCACATGCCCGCGCTGCCCCTCGTCCCTGATCTCGTCGCCGCCCAGGCCGCCCGCACCCCCGACGCCCTCGCCCTCGCCGCGGGCACCACGGCCCTCACCTATCGCCAGCTCGATACCCAGGCTAATCAGCTCGCTCATGCCCTGCGCGCCCGCGCCCTCCCCGCCGAGGCCGTCGTCGCCCTCCTGCTCCCCCGCGCCCCCGATTGGATCGTCGCCCAGCTCGCCATCCTCAAGGCCGGTGCCGCCTTCCTGCCGCTCGACCCCGCCGCCCCCGTCGCGCGCACCGCCCGCATGCTCCGCGCTGCCCAGGCCGCCCTGCTGCTCACCACCACCGCCGCCCTGCCCGCCGATCTGCCCGCCGACCTGCCCGCCGATCTGCCC
>DASUTC010000268.1 GCA_036374795.1 Herpetosiphonaceae bacterium | reverse complement strand
AGCTGGCGCAGCATCGGGTGGTCGAGGCCGAGCGCCGCCGCGCCATCGCCGATATTGCGGCGGGCGTTGCCCACGACTTCAATAACCTGCTTGGCGCGATCCTGGGCAACGCGCAGCTCATCGGCCTGGCAAGCACGCTCGACGAGGCGCAAGAGCTGGCGAAGACGATCGAGATGGCCGCCCGCGACGCAGCGACGATCGTGCGGCGGATTCAGGTCTTTACTCGCTCGCGCGACTCAGCCGAGCGTGTTCCGGTCAACATTCACGCGCTGATCAGGAGCGCCGTCAATATCGTGCGTCCCCGCTGGCGCGACGAGGCCCAACTGCGCAGCATCACGATCGATCTCAGCTACGAGCTTGAGCCGGTCGATCCGGTGCTCGGCATTGAGGCAGAGCTGCGCGAGGTGCTGGTCAATCTGCTGATTAACGCCGTGGACGCCATGCCCAGCAGCGGCCCGCTGGTCGTCGGCACCCGCCAGCAGGATGATCAGGTCCTGATCTATGTGCGCGATGCCGGAGTCGGGATGAATCCTGAGGTGCTGGCCCGCGCCGGGCAGCCGTTCTTCAGCACCAAGGGCAGCCAGGGATCGGGCCTTGGCCTGGCGGTGAGCCAGGGAATCGTGCAGCGTCACGGCGGCGAGCTGCTGATCGAAAGCGTCGAAGGCCGGGGCACGGTCGTCACGCTGCAACTGCCGATCGCCAGCCCGCCCGTGCCGGAGCCGATCAGCCAGCATATGGCTGCCAGCCGCACGTGTACGCTGATTGTGGTCGACGACGAGCCGAAGCTGCGCGAGGTGACTCGCCGCATTCTGGAGCACGCCGGGCATCGCGTCTTCGACTTCGGCTCAGGCGCGGAGGCGATCGAGCACCTGCGCGAGCATCCGGTCGATGTGCTGCTGACCGATCTGGGGCTGCCGGGGATGAGCGGCTGGGAGATCGCGCTGGCCGCGCGCGCGGTGCGGCCCGAAACGCAGATTTTGATGGCGACCGGCTGGGGCGATCATATCACCGCCGAGGAGGCGCAGCGCCGGGGCGTGCTGGCCGTGCTCTCAAAGCCTCTCGACCAGGATATTCTGCTTGAGGCGGTGGGGCAGGCGCTCTATCTGGCGCAGATCGAGGAGCAGCAGGCGTAGCGGGGCGGCAGCAGGCCCGCACCCCAATCGCGCCGCCCAGAGAGCACCCCACGCCCAGCGGGCACCCGCCTTTCCCCGCGCTCAGGCAGGCTTCCGCCTTCGCTGTGCAGGCGAGGGGCGGCTTATGTCGAGTGCGGTGCTCCCCCTCTCCTATGCCGCCAGGCGATGGGAGAGGGGGTCGGGGGGTGAGGGCCTCACCCGCTACTGCTTGACAATCCGCCCTTCGATCGCCGCGTTGAACGGCTGCGGCAGCACCTTCACGTAATCGACCAGCGCATCCAGATCGACCGGGCCGGTCACGCGCTCGGTGCCCCTGGTGAGGATCGTGAACGCATCGCCGCCAACCGCCAGGAAGCTGTTGACGGTCACGGTGTAGCTTGCGGCGCGATCGATCGGCGTGCCGCCGGGACCGCGCACCTCCACCACCTTATCGCCAACTGCCCGCGCATCGCTCCACGTGTAGGAGAGGCCCGAAATCTGGAGGAAGCGCGTGCGCACGCTGCCATCCGACTGGGGCTGCCACTGCTGGTTGAGCAGCGTATAGATCTGATCGCCGGTCAGCCGCATCTTGACCAGATCGTTGGCGAACGGCTGCACCGCGTACAGCTCGCCCCAGGTCACTTCACCGGCCTCGATCGGCGCGCGAATACCGCCGGGATTCATAAACGCGAACTGCGTGCCCATCGCCTTGCGCTGCGCGTCGGCGATCAGATTGCCCAGCGCCGACTCGCCCGCCGCGTTCTGCTCGTTGGTGATGCGCGCCGCAGCCGTGCCGATCACGCGGTTCACCAGCGGCGCGACCTGATCCTCGTACTTCTTGACCAGCGCCCCGACCTCCGCGTCGGGCGTCACGCCCTCGTTGAAGGTCGTCACGATCTCGGCCTTCTTCTCCACGATGTCGCGGCGCGCCCGATCGATCGTCACGTCGATGTCGGCGAACGCCTGGCTGTAGGAAAACGCCTGCGTGATCAGCTTGCCGTCGACCACCGCGTTGGTAAACTGGTGCGTATGGCCGCTGGCGATGATGTCGACCTCGTCGTCCACGCGGTTGGCAATATCGACGATCGCGCCGGTCAGTGCGCCTGTCGGCACGTTGCCTGCCTGATTACCGCCCTGGTGGATCAGCACCACGATCGCACGCACGCCAACCTTCTTCAGCTCGGCCACCGACGCATTGATCGAATCGGCCTCGTCGCGGAACTCAAGGCCCGCAATCCCCGTCGGGATCACGATCTCCGGCGTTTGTTTGAGCACCGCGCCGATAAAGCCGATCCGCGCGCCTGCCACGTTGACGATCTTATGCGCCGGGAAGATCGTCTTGCCGGTCTTGGTATCGACCACGTTGGAGGTCAGATACGAGAACTTCGCGCCGCTCCAGCAGCCCGCCGTCGGGTGGCAGCCGCCCTCGACCAGCCGCTTGTACTCGCCGATGCCCTCGTCGAACTCGTGGTTGCCCGACGTGCCGACATCGAAGCCGAGCATGTTCATGAACTCCATCGTCGGCTGATCCTGGAGCAGCGCCGATACCGGCGGGCTGGCCCCGACCATATCGCCCGCGTGGACGGTCAGCGAGTAGGGTGTTTGTGCCCGGCGCTGCTTGATGTAGGCCGCGAGATAGGCCGCGCCACCGACCGGCTTGCCCGCGACGGTGCGGCCCGTCGAGAGCTGGCCGTGGAAATCGTTGACGGCGAAGATCTTCATGCGCAGAGGCACCAGCGCCGCGCCCAGGCGGGTCAGCAGCACGCTGCGCCTGCCGTCCTTCACATGCACCTCCATGCGGGCGCGCTCGAAGTGCTGCGTCATCACCGTATCGCCGTCGATGTTCAGCTCCTCCTGCGGCTGCGAGAGCGGCAGCCCCCACAGCGCCAGCGACTCGCGGTAGCTCACGCCCCGATCGCCGAAGTTGAGGCCCTGCGAGCGCCAGTAGCGCAGGAAATCGCCGCAGACAGAGTGCTGCGTCTCGGCAAAGAAGGCGCAGCCAGATGCTCCGGCATTCACCTTCGGGAAATCGCGCCAGTTGCGGCCCTCGCGCGCCAGCACCTCGTCGTTGGCGCGGCCCAGCAGCACATTGTATGGCGCGGCTTTCTCCGGGTGAAGCTCGAAGCGCTGGCGCTCGAAGTACTGCACCAGGAACGTGCCCTCCGGCGTCTGCTCCTGCCTGGCCGCCTCGAGCGGATAGCCGAAGACCGCCAGGCCGCCGTTGCTCTCCCAGTACGAGCGAAACTCCGGCGCGACACAGGCAGTGACGCCCGGCTGGTTGAAGCAGAGCTCCGCCGGAGCAGCCTGTGGCACCGTGATCACGCCGAACGCAATCGCGATGCCTGCGAGGATACCAATGAGCTGACGAAGACCCTGACCAGAACGGATCGTGCCCACAATGACCCTCCCTCATCTTAGCCAATCACACCGCCCCGTTGCGATGCGCGCCTATGATAGCACCAATCCAGGGCATTCTTGCAAATCGGGCGTTAAGCTCCTGTTAAACGGCGCAAGGCCGCCCCTGAGGACGGCCCTGCGTTTCAAGTTTCAAGTTTCAAGTTCGGAGTTTCAAGTACCAAGTTTCCCTGGCTCTGCCCCTGTCCCTTTGTTCTTTGCTCCGTTGTTCTCCGTCAGGCCGAGTGGAAGCAGCGAGATGTGGGGGACGCCCCACACCCGGCCTGAGGGCACTACGGCGTCACGGCTGCGATACGTCCGTCGATCGTCGGGGTGATCGTGCCCTGCTGCCGGATATAGTCGAGCAGTACATCCGCCATCACCTCGCGCGTCGTTCCCTGACCATCGGCCAGCATGGTGTAGCCGTCGCCGCCCGCGTTGACGAAATCGTTGGTCGCCAGCGTGTAGCTCGTCGCGTCGGCCAGGATCGGCGTGCCGTCGTTGAGCGCCACCGAGACGACCCGCGAGCCGGGAGCGCGCGACAGGTCGTAGGTGAAGCGGAAGCCGGAGATCTGCGCGAAGCGACCGTTGGCGCTCGGCAGCGCGGCCACGCTGTGCTCAAGGATCGCGTGGAGCTGCGCGCCCGTCACGCTGCGGGTGACAACCGAGTTGCCGAAGGGCAGCACCGTAAACACGTCGCCGACGACCAGATCGTATGGCGGGCCTGCCGCGTAGCCTGCGGTCGTGCGGCGCAGCGTCTTATCGAGCGGCGCGTAGCTCGACGGAAGCGCGGCGCGAATACCGCCGCCGTTGGTCAGCGCAAGCTGCGTGCCGTAGCGCAGCCGCATCGAGTCCGCGATCAGGTTGCCGATCGCCACCTCGCGCACGCGCTCGACGTTACCGCCGCGCGGAAACACATCGGTCGCAACGCCGATCCTGGCGTCGAACGCGGCGGCCAACTGCGCGCGATACGGAGCCAGCATCTCGACGATCGCCGCGTCGGGCGTGACAGCGCTGCTCAGCGGCGTCACGAACTGCACCGAGCGGTCCAGCACGCGGCCATTTTCGGGATCGATCGTCAGGCTCGTCTTCGAGTAGGTCGCGCCCTTGCTGCGGTTCTCGACGATCAGCGCGTTGTTGATGACCGTGTTGAACTGCACGTCCGTATGATCGCCGAAGATCACGTCGAAGCCGCCGACGTTATTGGCGAAGTCGATCAGCCGCCCGGTCGGCGCGCCCGTCACGGGATCGGTGCCCTCGATGCCCAGGTGCGTGATCGCCACAAAGACCTGCGCGCCCGCCGCTTTGGCCGCAGCGCGGGCCTTGTTCGCCGCCGGAACCGGATCGGTCACTTCGATCGTGCCGAAGTTGCCGGGAAAGACCAGCGTCGGCGCTTCCGGGTTGGTGATGCCGATCACCGCGACCTTCACGCCGCCGACCTCGAAGATCTCAAAGGGCCTGACGCCGCGCAGATTCTCGTCGACGTTCTTGAGATTGGCCGACACATACTGAAACTCCGCCAGGTTGATCATGCGCTGCAAGTGCGCGATGCCACGGTCGAAGTTGTGATTGCCGAGCGTATCGACATCGAAGCCCATCAGGTTCATCGCCTTGACGGCAGGCTCCTCCTCGAAGAAGCCGGAGAGTGGCGGCGCAGCGCCGTAGGCGTCGCCCGCCGTTAGCGTCAGCGAGTTGGGATTGGCCGCTCGATCGGCCTGCCAGTAAGCCGAGAGCACCGCCGCCCCGCCGACATTGCCCACGCCTGTCACCGACAGCGGATCAAGCTGCGCGTGCCAGTCTGACACCGACAAAAGCTGGATCGTGATAGGCTCGCGCGACACGGCGCTCGTCGCCGCGTGCGTGCCCGAAACTACCACCAGCAGAACCAGCACCAACGAAACCAGGGCAAACAGATGCTTGCGGCCCTGACGCAGACGGATCGATGCCACAGTTGGCCCCTTTCTGATCCACGGACTGAGGATTAGAGAAATTCAGCGGATACCCGATTAGATGATGTGTCGCTATCATACCATACAGCCGTGCGAATGTGGGACCATTGTACTAACAAAAAATATGCACTTCGGCGCGAGCAGCCCGGCGGATCAGGGCTTCAGCGTTTGGGCCAGCGCCAGCGCGCCGTAGAGCACGCTGTCGTCGCCCAGCTCGGCAGGCACCACGTCGATGCGCGCGCCGGACCACGGTGTGATCTGCCGTCGCAGCTCGATCCGCAGCGGCTCGAAGAGCGCGTCGCCCGCCTTGCTGATACCGCCGCCGAGCACGATCCGGCCTGGATTGAGCAGCATAATGCCCGCCTTCAGCCCTAGCGCCAGATCGACCACGTAACGCCGAACGAACGCCTCGTCACGCAGCAGCTCCTTGGCAGGCCGCCCGTGGTCGCGCTCCAGCCACAGCCCGCAGCACATCCGCTCCAGGCAGCCGCGCGCGCCGCACAGGCACTCAGGACCATCCGGGCGGATCGTCAGATGCCCGATCTCACCGGCGTAGGAGTCCGCGCCGTGGTAGATCTGCGCGCCGATCAGCAGACCGCCGCCGATGCCGGTCGAGAGCGTCAGGTAGAGCAGCGGATCGTAGCCCACGCCCGCGCCGTAGGTTCCCTCACCGAGCGCGCCGACGTTCGCGTCGTTGTCCATGATCGTCGGAAGCTGTAGCTCGTGCGCCAGGTAGTCGGAGAGGCGAAAATCTTGCCAGCCGCCGACATGCGTCGAGAGCGCGATTCGCTGCTCGTCGAAGTGGACCGGCCCGCCGAAGCCGACGCCGCAGCGCTGAAGCGCGATCGTCTGCTGCCAGCTTCGCGCGCGCCGCACGATCTGCGCCAGCATCCAGTCCCGTCCGCCCTCGCGATCGGTCGGCTGCGTATCGCGCATTATCATCCGGTCGTCCTCGAAGATCGCCATCGAAAATTTCGTGCCGCCAATATCGATTGCTAGTGTGTTCATGCTTCCTGGTTTGCCTCTCACGCTTTAGAAGTGTCTGCCATATTTTACAGCGTAGCAGCAGGAAGCGAACAGCCACAAACGGGACTGGTCGCGCCTCTTGGGATCAGAACGTGATCGCGCAAATCCTATGCGGCATGGCCTCAGTAGCCGCCCAGTTGCACCATGATCGTGTTGCCCGACGCGCGCTCAAGCTCGGCATACACATCTGCCTGCGCCGTAAAATCGACGCCGGTATTAAGATCGACGACGCTGCCTGCGACATCGGCCCGGCGGCGGTAATCGTTGCCGGTGATCGTCACGATAATGCCCGGCTCGCGAATCTTGAACGGGCTGCCGACGTTGCGCAGCGTATCGCCGTAGCCGGTCCAGCGCAGATCGATCGCCAGCGGAAACGACCGGCCTGTCACCTCATCGGTCATTGTCACCGTCGCATTGAGCACCGCCGACGAAAGATCGTGGCTGGTCTGGAACACGGTTGCCTGGGTAAAGCCATTGGCGTACATCGTGACGGAGCAGCCCGCTTGCCACGGCGGGCAGGTCGTATCGTACTGAAAGATCGCAACTGTGACGTAGGGGAACGGCGTGGGCGTCGGCTCTTGCGGCGGGCTTTGATAGTAGCCGTCGTTCGCCAGGATCGTCGCGTAGGTGACGATCGTGCCATCCGTGCGCTGAAACGTCGCCAGCGCCAACTGATCGCTGCCACGATAGATATGCACCTGCGCCGCCGCGTTGGTCGCAGGCACGACCGACGTCAGATACAGCGCGAGCGCTCCTAGCATCAACACTATCCGCTTCATCGCTTCCCTCCTGATAACGTGGTCCGCATGGGACATCGCCGGATCGGACCAAGGCCGAGGGCGTGGCATCCGGCTGCGGGCAGCGCGGGGAGGCGGGAGGGCAGGGCGTGGCGCATGCACCAGCGGCGAGCCACACGACCAGTATCGCATAGGGTTTAGGGCACGAACCACAGGCAGATGCATGATCCATCGCTCCCCCAAAAGGCGGAGCCTCTCACCGCACAGCCTGCGATCTTCCCCGGCGCTGGCACACGATTTGCCAGCACATGGCCGAGTGGCTCAAACGATACAACCCACACTGAGCGAATGCTCGTGCGACCCTGACAGGAGGGCACAACCATGGGTGAAAATCTCGTAGGCTTGTTCCACGGCGAAGACGATGCGCAGGCAGCCGCGCATGAGCTTCGATCTGCCGGATTTGGCGAAGCGCAGGTGAGCTTGATTGCCAAGAATACGCAAGCTGCCGTCGAGGCGATCGAGCGGCGCGAAATACAGTCCGAGGAGACGATCCAGCCCGAAGCTGCCGTTGGCGTGCAGCAGGACCAGCTAGCCGCCGCGCAGCCCGGCGGCATGTACATGATCGTGCGGGCACACTCAGAGGATCAGGCCCGCCGCGCGCTCGACGTGATGAGTCGATACAACGTCGTCGAGGTCGAGCATCGCGCGCAAGAGTACCTTGAGGGCACCTGGCAGCCCATCGACGAGGCGGCGGCTGCGGGAAGCGACACGGCCCCGATGCAGAGCCGAACGGTATAGCCGGTGGGAGACGCAGGCGATAGCGGCGCTACTCGAAGTACTGGCGTACGTCATCGGCCACTTTGACCGCGCCCAGGGCCAGCATCAGCTTGACGCGCGCTTTGGCTCCGTTCAAGCAGGGCGCGAAGAGGCAGCCCAGGCGGCGCAGATCGTGATACGCACCGACATAGCCGTACTCGTCGCCTAAATCGCCCGCGCCCGTCCGCGAGGTGATCACAATCGGAATGCCGCGCGCACGCGCGTTTTGGAGCAGCGGCAGCCACCAGGGCGGCACGCGGCCACTGCCCAGCGCCTCGATCACCAGGCCGCGCGCGCCGCTCTCGATCGCGGCGCGCAGCAGCCGGTCGTCGGTGCTCTGCGTCACCGTCAGCAGATCGACAGGCTCCTCCAGCCGGCTGAACGGGATCGTCTGGCGCTGTGGCGCACGATGAAAAAACACCGGCACGCCGCTGGCGGTCGAGCCCAGCGGGCCGCTGCTCGGCGCGGCAAACGCGGCAAGCGATTGGGCATGCACCTTCTGCACCTGCGAGGCGGCAAAGATCTGCTCGTTGAATGCCACCAGCACGCCTTGATCGTGCGCGGCCTCCGACCCGGCCACGCGGATCGCGGCGGCAAGATTGGCGATGCCGTCGTATCCGACGGCGTTGGCCGTACGCATCGCGCCCGTGACCACAATCGGCTTCGACGCGGAGATTGCCAGGTCCAGCAGATAGGCCGTCTCCTCAAGCGTATCCGTCCCGTGCGTCAGCACCACGCCCGCCACGTCGGGAAGCTGCACCCGCGACTCGACGCGCCGCACCAACTCCATGACCATCGGCGTCGTCAGATGGCTGCTCGGCAGGTTCGCAAATTCTTCAAAGACAACCTGATGCTCGCCGCGCGGCAGGAGCGCGAGAAAATCCTGGCCCTTGAGGCTAGGCACAGCGCCGCCAACCATCGGGCCTCTCTTCATCGCGATCGTTCCGCCAGTTGTTATACAGATGATATGGGACACAGTTGCTCCTTGTGGATGTGCTGCCGCTGCCCATGATCAGGAGAATTGCGGCCTTCTGTAGTATAACGCCTTATGCCTGCTCCCAGGGTAGCTAAGAGGGCAGTTTCGGCGTAGTACATTCTTCCCAAGATCGTGTGCGTGCTTTGGCCCCGTGGGTCCGGGCTATATGTGTACGATCAAGGATCGACGACGCGCCGCGCGACATACATCTCGCGCAGGCTACGCTCGTTGGGCGGCTGCATCGTAAAACAATCATACACCCCCTCGACCGCAAAGCCCGCCGCCTCCAGCAGCGCACGCACGGTCGCCTGGGGATAGCCGCGCTCGACATGCACCTCGCGAAAGCGCCGGAAGCGTCCCGGCGCGACCTCGATAAACCCGGTCAGCACCAGCGTCGAGTGGCCGGTCGCCCGATCGTAGTGGCTTTGCATCACCTGGATCGCGGCGTCGAACTCCTCGACCTCGACGCCCTGCCAGTAGTGCTCTAAAAAATAATCGGTGGCGAGATCGAAGCAAAAGAGGCCGCCCGGCACCAGCGACCGCGCGACCGCCTCCAGGCAGCGCCGCAGATCGGCCTCGTCGATCAGGTAGTTCAGCGTATCGTAGCAGCATGTCACCAGATCGACGGGCCGCGCCAGCGCAAAATCGCGCATATCGCCCTGCACGAAGCGCAGATCGAGCGGCTCCGCGCGCTGTGCCGCCTTCCGTCGCGCCTCGGCCAGCATCCCCGCCGACCGATCGATGCCCACCACCTGCCAGCCTTGCTCGGCCAGCATTACGGCGAGCGTGCCCGTGCCGCAGGCGAGATCGAGCAGCGCCCTGCCCGCGACCGGATGCCGACGCAGCAGATCGCGCAGGTACAGCTCCATGAGCACCGAGAAGCTCAGTTGCCCTGAGCGATCGTACAGCGCCGCATATTCATCGTATTGCATGGCGTCTATTATCGTCGATCTTGAGCGTCATCTAACGTGAGATCAATGCTCGCCGGATCTCTGCCGGATCGGGTTCCTGATCCAAGCGTCGGAGCGGCATCCGTGGTATGCTTAACCCAGCTATTCGCCTGCACACGCAAAGACCGCGACCGCATGGAGTTTCTGGAAACGAACAATCGCTGGACGCGACCCGTGGCTGTGATCCTGGCGCTCCTGGTGATCGCCCTGGTGATGCGCTCGCCGCAGCACGCGCCGATTGTCACCGCGCCGCCCGACGCGCTCCGCGAGCTCAGCGCGCCTCCGACGCTGCGCGGCCAGTTCGAGATCCGGCCCGCGCCCTCGGCTGCGCCCGCCGCGCTCGAAGGACACCAGGCGGTCGTCGGCGATGGCCCGCTGCTGCTGTACACCACCGAGGGATCGTACACGCCCGATCAGGTGCGCGGCCTTGCGCAGCCGCTCAGCGAGGCGCTGAGCTACGTCAGCCAGCGCACGGACATGCAGCTTGTCGCGCCGGTGACGATCGTCTTCGATAGCCACGCGGGCGGCTGTGCCCTCGACGGCGCGGCCTACACCGAGAAGCGCACGATCGTGCTCTACGCCTGCCCACAGATTCCCACGCGCCGCGCCGTCAATATTTTAGCGCATGAGTTCGTCCACCAGCTTGCCAGCGATCACTATGGCCCGGCGCATCTCAAGGCCGATCTGGTCCTCAGCGAGGGCCTGGCTACCTGGGGCGCTGGCAAATACTGGCTTGGCCGCGAGTCCGATTTTCGCGGCTTTGTGCTGCGCAACTACGCGACCAGCCTCCTGCCGCTCGGCAGCCACTACCGCGATTTCGGCACGCTGGACGCGATGAACCGGCTGTACTATCAGTGGGCGTCGCTGGTGGATTTCTTGATCGTCACCCACGGGCGCGAAGCCTTCGACACGCTCTACAAGAGCGGCCAGGGCATGCAGCCCAACACCGCCGACTACAGCGGCGTGCTGGGCGCGGATCTCGCCGGTGTCGAGGAGCAGTGGAAGGAGTGGCTCAGGCAGTAGCATATGAACATCGTCATCGATCTCTTCCCCTGGGAGCAAATCTTTGTCGGCTCGGCCCTGAGCCTGATTGTCACGGCGCTCGCCGGGGTCGGGTCGCTGCTGCGCCGCCGTCGGATCGGGCCTGCTCACCGAATCTTGCTGGCGCTCTTTGCGCTCGGCGCGATCCTGCCGTGGCTGATCATCCCACGCTTTGGCGCGCGGCTCCGGCGCAGCATGGAGACGAACATTGCGGCTACCAGCGAGGATGCCGATTGGCCTGAGCTACGGCCGCGCCGCTACGATCGCCCGCTCTCCGAGGTTGCCGACGCAGCATCCCGCGCGTTCGCGCAGCTTGGCTGGCGGCAGGTCGGCCAGGATACCGGCGCGCTGGCGGCGGAGGTGCCGATTCTACGCGGCATCTTCACCGACGATTTTCGCGTCACGCTGACGAACGAGGGCCAGCAGACGGTGGTGAACGCGCGATCCAGCGCGCGCGTCGGGACGGGCGATTTAGGAGCCAATCGGCGGCACGTCGTGCAGTTCTTCATCGTGCTCGATCAGCAGCTCAACGCCGCAGCGCCGCAGCGTTGAACCACGCGCCCACGCTCGATCGCGGGAGTAGGCGTGGGACAACCGGCGCGCACACCTGCCAGTTGTCGTGAATGGCAAGAAAGATACGAAAAACCGGCGATGTTTCCGTCTGTACACATGGTTAACGTCCAGTGTTTATGGTGCCGGTTCTCGATTATGACGATGATTTCTTGATAGAATGTGCGTGTAACCAGGCTGTAAACGTGTCACGATCCAGTTGATTGGCTGCCACCTGTAATATAACCTGTTCTTGCTCTTCGACTGGTGCGTCGATTTCGTTGCCATTGAGCACGAGAAATGTTTCCATAGCCGCGTGTGCTGTACGCTTGTTGCCATCAATAAACGGATGATTCTTGATGAGCGAGAAGCCCAACGCTACCGCTTTTTCCTCTAATGTCGGGTACAAATCTTCGCCGCCGAAGCTCATGCGCGGCTGTGCAAGCGCAGACTCAAGGGCGTTGAGATCATGCACGCCTTCACTCCCACCTAACTGCTCAATAAGTTGCTGATGCAGAAAAAGGATTTCGTTGAGCGTCAGGTAGCGCATTAGCTGAGCCGTCGATACAGGTCGGCATTTTTCTTGAGAACGTAACTCACGGCCTGCTGAAATGTCGCGTCGGGTCGCGTTAGCAATTCTTCGATGCTGGTTGTCGCCAGTTCTTCGGGCGTAACTTGGAGCCGTGATGCTAGCTCTTGCAGCTTGGCAAGCTGATCCTCTGGCAATGTAATGGTAAGTGTTGTCATTGTAACCTCCGTCTCAAGCGTACCACAAAGCAAACCAAGCCACTACCAGTATCTCGATTCATTTTCGCAATTTTTTGTTTGGTTCGCCTCAGCCTGGCGGGCGGCACGTCGTGCAGTTCTTCATCGTGCTCGATCAGCAGCTCAACGCCGCAGCGCCGCAGCGTTGAACCACGCGCCCACGCTCGATCGTGCGAGCGTGGGCGCGTCCTACCAGATCAAGCCAGCTCTTTGACCCACCCGACCAACCGCGCCACGCCGTCGATCAGCGCCCTGAGCGACGAGCTGGCCTTCGCATCCGCGCCGAACTTCGCCGCGTACTCCGCAGTTGCGGTTGAAATATCGATCGGCTGGTTGGCCTGCTTGCGGTAGTGCAGGTGATCCATGATCCACAGATACAGATCGGTTTCCGTCCGCCCCGGAAAGTGCTCAAGCACGCCCTGCTTGCGGATCGCATGGATCACGGGCATGTACCACTCGGAGCACCAATGCCGAATCGCCTCGTCCAGCGGCACCTCGAAGCCGCGATCCTGGCTCAGAAAAAAGCGGTGATCCAGAATATGGCTGCGCAATCGGCAATAATCGTTATCGGACAGACGCACATCCGCGCCCGCGCACAGTTGATCGATCTTCGACCACTCGATAAAGTCCAGCAGCTCGAGCGGCGGGCTTTCGCGCGGCGGCACCAGCGCTGTGCGCGCACTGGTGGCAATGCCCTGGGCAGCGTTGCCGACCGTCTCAAGCATCGAGCGCCGCCCGAACTGCGTCGCATAATCCAGCAGCGCCACCTCGGCGCCAGGATCGTACCCGACGACATCCTGAAGCGAGCGCCGATGCTGCATAATCCACAGGTAGAGATCGGCCTCGGTGCGGCCCGGGAACTGCTGCAAGATGTTATGCTGGCGAATCATCTGGACCAGCGGCAGATAGACGGTGTCGTACCAGCTCATCGTCGTCTCATCTCTGGCGACCTCTCTGCCCTGCTCCTGCGACAGGTAGTAGCGCTGGGTGTTGATGTGCTCGATCAGCTCAAGGTAGCCACCCAGCGCCGACAGCTCGATCCGCTGTGCGGGCCGGAGCTTTGCCAGATTCGTCCACTCCAGAAAATCGCTGTACTCTTCCTTGAGCAGAAGATCGCGCACCGACAGCCGCTCGTCCAGCGGCACGTCTACCAGATACTCGGTGACGTACGCATCGATCTCGTGCTGGCCCCGCTCGCGCGCCACCGACACCCGATGGTTCCCGTCCTTGACAAAATAGACCTCGCCGATTTTATACAGCTCGACCGGCGGCAGCGGTATATCGGCATAGTGTGCCAGATCGACGTTTTCCCAGCGCTGCTGCGTCTGTGTCTGGCGCGGCAAGAAATGGCGATCGAAATCGGCGTAGCGGCCTTCGCTGCCGACGATCTTGCTCAGCGGCACGTGTTGCAGGCCACGGTAGGCGCTGCCCCGGATATTGAGGCGGGACCGCACTTCCTCCAGCGGCACCAGATCGCTGGAGCGACGCGCCAGGAGGTCGGCGATGGCTTGCATGAATGCCTTGCGGCGGGCGCGTGCAAAATCCTCGCGCACCTGATGCTGAAACCAGGAATTGCTCATAAACGCCTCCTACGCCGTCTCAAGCTGAAGACGTTGGAGATCGCCGCCGGTAAGCCGCCACCCGCGCAGCTCATAGGTATCGACGCCCTGCGCAACCAGCGGATCGGCCTCGGCCACCGCGCGCGCTGCCGCCTCCGACTCAGCCCGAATCATGACCATCCCGCCGCGCCGGTCGGTGAATGGCCCGGAGAGCACCAGCGTCCCAGCGGCGTCGAGCTGCCGCAAATAGTCAAGGTGCGCGGGCAGGTGGACCTCGTAGGCGCTGCGCTCGACTATGATTGTCAGAATGTAGACGTAGTAGTTCATGTCGATCCTTATCATCCGTAAACAGCAAACGCGGATGCGGTTGTACCTCAGCCTCAAAGCATTCGGCAACATCGCATCCGCGTTGTGAACTCTTTCACGGCTGATTGTACCCGGCCCGTCGCACAGATGCAAGGCGTTCGATGGTTAAAACCCGATAGCCCGCCGTGTTGATGACGATCGTACTACCTACTTGCGTCTCAAAGGCTGCGCTCATGCGATAGTTGCGATGCACATGGCCGTGAATATGGTAGCGCGGCGGAAAGCGCTCGATCAGCCAGCGCAGCGCTTTGAAGCCCACATGCGCGCCGGTGGCGTCGTGGATGCCCGCCGGTGGCGAGTGCGTGATCAAGATATCCATCCCATAGCCGTTGCTCCGGCGATACCAGAGAATGCGCGGCACGAGCGCATAGACCCGCGCCGTCATCATCGATTGAGTGTACTGGTGCTTGCCGCCGTTGTACCAGATCGAGCCGCCTAGCCCGGCAAGAGCCAGACCATCATGGCGCACCACGCGCCCGTCGATGTTGACGCCGCCGGGCGGCTTGAACAGCGTCTTACCGTAATCGGTATATTCCGGCTCGCCGTCGTGGTTGCCCGGAACGTAAAAGCATGGCACGTCCAGCACCGAGACGATATAGTCCAGATATGACGGCGGCAGATCGCCGCAGCCCAAGACCAGATCGACATCATGAAAACGCTGGCGCGCCGCCGGATGGTAGATCAGCGGCACGACCTCATCGCTCACCGTTAGCACTTTCAACGCGCTCAATCTGCTCAATTCCTCACGTCGCTTCCTTGTGGCCTCGGGCCCTGCTGACCCGCTATTCCGGCGTCAGAACAAAGCGCTCAATTGCCGCCGCCAGGCCCGCCTCATCGTGCGTCGGCGCGACCCAGGTAGCCGCGGCGCGCGCCTCCGGCATCGCGTTGCCCATTGCCACGCCGACACCGGCCCAGCGCAGCATCCCCGCGTCGGCCTC
The DNA here is from genome assembly GCA_036374795.1 of Herpetosiphonaceae bacterium. Classification (NCBI taxonomy): domain Bacteria; kingdom Bacillati; phylum Chloroflexota; class Chloroflexia; order Herpetosiphonales; family Herpetosiphonaceae; species Herpetosiphonaceae bacterium. The sequence continues at coordinate 13,739 of DASUTC010000268.1, read as the reverse complement.
GGCATCGCCAAGCGCCAGCACCTCCGAAGGCTGTACGCCGATCCGCTGCGTCAGCTCCGCCAGCGCATCCTCTTTCGTGGCGCGCGGATGCGTCAGCACCGCCGAGACAATCGAGCCTTCGCGGCTGTAGTAGCGATGCACCACGATCGAGTCGCGCGCTGAGCCAAACGCATCACAGAGCAGATCGACGCCTTCCCTGCCGGTGGCGATGATCCGAGTCGGCGGCGCGCTCAACGCATCCAGGCTAGAGGCAACCTGCCGATCGTCCGCGCCACGCAGCACAGCATTGAACGGATACGCCGGGCTGTAGTAGTTCATCTCGTCGACGGTCAGAATCAGCGGAATGCTCAGGCGATCGGCGAAGCGCGCGATCTCTCGCGCCAGATCCAGCTCGACCACCAGATGCCGCAGCTCGTGACCGTCCCAATCCCACATCCGCGCGCCGTTATGCGCAATGCATGCACATGGGATGCCAAGCTGCTCCGCGATAGCATACGTCGAAGTGCGCTTGCGCGCCGTTGCCAGCGCCAGCAGCACGCCCCGCTCCAGCGCCGCAGCCAGCGCCCGCTGATGAGCAGGCGGCACCTGATTCTCGCTGTCGAGCAGTGTCCCGTCGATGTCGGTCGCGATCAGCCGAATGCGCGCGCCTCCACGCCGATCGCCCTGGTCTGATCTATGATTCACGATACCAGCCCAATCCAGCCTACGTGCGTTAGCTCGGATACTCGCCCGCGCCCACCCGCTCGATGCAGTAGCCTGCCTGCTCCAGGCTCTCGACCACCGCCAGCCCGTGCGTCTCATCGCGGACTTCCAGAATCATCTCGATGCCGGTGCGATCGACGGGCACCTGCCATGCCGCGCGCCGATGATTGATGTCGATCACGTTCGCGCCCTGGTCGGCGACCACATCCAGCATCCGCGATAGGTTGCCCGGTCGATCCGGCACCGAGGTATGCAGCACGATGTAGCGGCCCTGCTTGACCAGCACCTGCTCGATCACGCGCGCCAGGAAGTTGGCGTCGATGTTGCCGCCGGAGAGGACCACGCAGATAGGCTCGTCGTCACGTGCGCGAACTTTCTCGGTCAGCAGCGCGGCAATGCCCACCGCGCCCGCGCCTTCGGCTACCAGCCGGATGTTTTGCAGCGCATAGACAATGCCCCGCGCGATCTCGTCCTCGTCAACGGTGATCACCTCGTCGACCAGATCGCGGATGATCGGCAGCGTCCAGCCGCCCGGCTTCTTCACGGCGATCCCATCCGCGATCGTGCGCGCTTCGGGCACGACCACCGGTTTGCCCGCCGCCAGCGACAGCCGGATCGATGGGCAGCCCTCCGCCTGCACGCCGACGATACGTGTCGCGGGCTTGAGCGCGCGCACCACCGTTGCAATCCCGCTGATCAGGCCGCCGCCGCCGATCGGCACGACAATCGTCCCGACATCCGGCAGCGCATCCAGGATCTCCAGGCCGACCGTGCCCTGGCCGGCGATCACCAGCCGATCGTCGAAGGCATGGACGTAGGTATAGCGGTGTTCCTCGCACAGGGCCTGGGCATGCGCGCCCGCGTCGTCGAAGGATTTGCCGTGCAGGATGACCCGCGCGCCGTAGCGCTTGGTGGCGGCAACCTTCGCCAGCGGCGCGTACTCCGGCATCACCACGGTCGCCGGAGCATCGAGGAGCTGCGCGGCCAGCGCGACGCCCTGCGCGTGATTTCCGGCGGAGTGCGCGATCAGGCCGCGCCGCCGCTGCTCAGGCGTGAGCGATGCCATCTTCGTGTACGCGCCGCGCAGCTTGAACGATCCCGCGCGCTGTGTGTTCTCGGCTTTGATGAATACGCGGCTGCCCACCTCGTCGCTGAGCCGATCGCTCGACAGCAGCGGCGTGACAACGGTGATGCCGCGCAAGCCTGCCCGCGCCGCCTCAATATCCTGTAAACTAACCACCGAAACCTCCTTGTTCCGAGTGATTCTGCCAATATCATTGACCTTCATTGTAGCATAGGGTATTCTGGCACCAGCCGCCATGCCACCGATCACACCTCGCTATCACTAATAGACCAGCAGACGAATCTACGATGACGGACGCCCCACATAGGTCGTCCCGCACGAAGCCCCACGCCCGTTGTATCTGGCACACCATTTGCTAAAAGAGCAGGGGCTACGATCAATCGTCGTAGCAACGACACACCAACGTACTACAATCTGTCTAGGAGGTGTCGAGCGGCACGGACGCATACCAGATCTCCCCGATCGCAACATATACGGTCGATCCCTTGCTGGCTTTGAAAAAATCGTAAATTCCGTATTTATGGAGGTAGTATCCCAACACCTGAGACGTACACGAGTCGGCGCATACGAACATTAAATGAGAGCGTACCTTTTTAATCCCAAGCCGCGTTTGAAAAGATAGAAACATACACTCTTGGAGGAAGCGACGACCCAAGATCCCGTAGCTGGTCATGGTGGGACTTGGTGAGCTAGTCATGAACCCGGCCTCCGCTCGACCTGAGCGCGGTCGGGTTCTCTGTTGTTCGTATGTTCAACAAACACCATAGCTCACATTGACAGGAGGCGACTCATGACCAAGCAGATGCAGGTTTTCGTATTCCGGGTCATCACGATCCTTGCCACGATCGCGACTTTGCTCAGCGGCTCCATGGCAAGTATTGCCCTGGCACGCACCAACGAAGCTCCGTCGGCTGGAACGCTGGCGCAGGGACGAGGTAATTGTGATAGTGGGGCTGCCTACAAAGCCGAATCCGCGCCATTCACCTACACCGCCCCTGAAGGCGAGATCATCACCAGAGTCATCGTTAAGGCTGGAAGCCAGAATCAAGAGGGTGCCTGCTACGAGTTTACCGAAGACGGCGACGACGGCTGCTATGCGGTTTCGGGTATTGGAACTCGCACTGCCACCGCAGTAAAGATCGGCGAAGACGGCCCGGATTGCAAAGATATTTCGCATGTCGAGTTCTATACGGAGCAGGAGCCTTCTCCAAGCCCGTCGCCCAGCCCCAGCCCGTCACCCAGCCCGTCGCCCAGCCCCAGCCCGTCACCCAGCCCGTCACCCAGCCCCAGCCCGTCGCCCGGCGCGTCGGTCAGGATGTCGGTCACGGCTAACTGCGCCAACGAGTACAACAACAACGTCCGCGCTTTCATTCGCATCGTGGTGACTGGCGGCTCCGTCACGGTCGATCAGCTTGAGGCAGTGCTCGAAGGCACCACCGGCGGCACGGTTACGTACACGCCCGCCGATATGGTTGGCCGCACGCTCGCCCCTGGCACGTACGATGTTGAGGTACTGTTCAAGAGCTACACGCTGAATGCGGGCGTCAACAATCTGCGCGTCCGCGCCACGGCGACATTCAGCGGTGAGCAGCAGACGGCCTCCAGCCCCGACTTTGAAAACTGCGAAGTCGGCCCGTCGCCCAGCCCCAGCCCATCGCCCAGCCCATCGCCCAGCCCGTCGCCGAGCGCGAGCCCCAGCCCGTCGCCCAGCCCGTCGCCGAGCGCCAGCCCTAGCCCATCGCCCAACCCGTCGCCGAGCGCGAGCCCCAGCCCGTCGCCGTCCGACGTGCCCAGCCCCAGCCCATCACCCAGCCCATCGCCGTCCGACGTGCCCAGCCCCAGCCCGTCGCCGTCCGATGTGCCCAGCCCATCGCCCAGCCCATCGCCGTCCGACGTGCCCAGCCCCAGCCCGTCGCCCAGCCCGTCGCCGAGCGCGCCTGCACCGGGTGGCACGCCACCAGCGCAGCAGCCACCAGCGCAGCAGCCACCAGCGCAGCAGCCTCCGCAAGTCGTGGGCGGCGTGAGTGAAGAAACTGGCGATCAGGTCCGGCGGCAGGCAGTTGCGGGTGCCAGCGACGAAGTAGCCGAACGACCGCAGGCTGTCCTACCGGCTGCCGGTATGAGCGAGACGTTCACCTGGCTCATGCTTGCCCTGGCGTCGATGCTGATCGCGTTTGGCTCCGGCATTCGGTCCTGGCAGTTACGCCGCTCCTAGTTGATCAATCCCGAATCGGACGCGCCTGGAAGCTAGTTCCAGGCGCGTTTTCATGTCGCCGCAGGCGGCTACCGCATGCGATCGGCCTGATCGATCCTGGGCCACATGCTGTGAAGGAGCACCCACGGCGCTCGTCGAGAGCGCGCAAAAAAGCCCGCTCTGCACTACACAAGCAGGGCACAGCGGGCTGAGGAGCGCACGGATCTGCAGCTAGCGCGGCTTCCAGGTTGGCAGCCAGTAATGCTGCTCGGCATACTCCTTGGAGATCGGCCAGGCGGCATAGTGCGGATAGAAATACACAAAGCCGATCAGCACGATCGCGAGGTAGCCCCAGACTATTAGCCGCTGCGACCGCGTCTGGATAGAATAGAGCGCGTAGGCAATCGCGAGGATGCCGAAGGGAACGCTCGGCAGCATATGATACATGAAAGAGATACGCGGCGAGAAGAGCCACGGCAGCCATTGGCCCAGGAAGCCAAGCAGCACCAGGCCCAGCCCGATCGAGCGGAAGCGCCCATCGCGCCACTCTACCGCCGCAAAGACGATCGCCGGTAAGAACAGCCACCAGATGAAGGGATTGCCCATCGTGAAGATATTGGCGATCGTCTGCTCCTGGTAGTCGACGTAGTACCACACCGGGCGGATCATCAGCGGCCAGGTCCACCAGCGCGAGGCCCAGCTATGCGTGGCCTTCAGATTCGAGTGATACCACCACATCTGCCATTGCAGCTCGCGCCACTCGGCCCAGGTATGGCCCATGCTGAAGAACTGGATGTAGCTGCCCAGGTAGATTGCGAACGGCACGATCAGCCACGCGCCCGCCAGCGTTCCCAGCGCCCCTACGACCAGCTTATTAGAGCGCTGGAATTCAGGATCGGGATTGAAGAGGCACAGCCGGGCCTCGCGCATCGCCGCGATCAGGCCCAGCAGGCCGAACGAGTACAGCGCCGACCATTTGGTCGCCAGCGCGAAGCCGAGCGCGATGCCCGTGAGCCACAGAAAGCGCCAGCGTTTGAGCGTCGGCGTGCTGAGGTAGAAGGCGAACGCCAGATAGGCCAGCATCAAAAAGCAGACCAGAAACACGTCGTTCATCGACGTGCGCGACTGGACGAACCACATGCCGTCCAGCAGCAGCAGCCCGACGCCGTACAGCCCGATCGTGCGGTTGAAGAGCGTTCGGCCTAAGGCATACATGATGCCGATGCCGAGCCCGCCAAAGATCGCGCTGGCAAAGCGCCAGCCAAATGAGGTATCGCCAAACAGCTTGATGCCGACCTGCATCGGCAGCTTCGCGAAGGCCGGATGCGACCACTCGTAGGCGACTTTGAGCGGCTTGTCCTCTTCGGGCACTCTGGTGTACCACACATAGGCGTCGGCGTTGCCCTCGGCGAGCTTCGCCGCCGTGTAGGCATGATATACCTCGTCGTAGATGTAGCGATTGGGCACGTCGAGCCGCCAGAAGTAGAGCGCCAGCGCAGACACGACCGCCAGGACCAGGATGAACGTATCGAGCAAGGCCCAGGCTTGCCGCCCCGCTTCGGCCAGGCGATCGACGCTTGGCACAGCGACGGCTGCGGGCTCGTGAGCTTGCCGACTGTGCCTCGGCGCGCTTTTTGTGGACATGCGGTATGTTCCTTTTGGCAGACAGAGAAGCATCGTTAATCGGCTCGGAGTCTAACACTCGGCCTTGTTCATTGTCAATCAAAGATCCCCTTATGTAAAGAAACCACAACCTTCTACAGCGCGCCGCCGGGCTATACTTCAAGCCACATCCAGCAGCCGCTTTGGTTTTGCCGATGCTGCATATGGCAGGAGAGCCGGGTATCTGCGGGCACAGTCCCACAGCCTAGCCAGTCGGCGCATAGATCAACGCGCTGCCGCAAAGGAGCGGAACGATGACACATCCGATCATTCGTCTCGAAGACTACGAGCGCTTCATCGGCGCAGAGGCCATTGCTCGTATCCAGCGCAAGGCACGCCCGCTGGCGGATGCGCATGTCACGCACATCAATGCTACCTACTACGGCGGCGGCGTAGCCGAAATCCTGTCGTCGCTGACACTGCTTATGAACAGCGTCGACATTCCCACCGAATGGCGCGTCTTGCTTGGCTCGCCCGACTTCTTCGCCTTTACCAAGAAAATGCATAATGCCTTGCAGGGCGCGCCGCTGAAACTTTCCGACATCACCCAGCAGATCTACGAGGATGTGATCGCCGAGAATGCGCTGCGCAATCACTTCGATCATGACATCATCGTCGTACATGATCCGCAGCCCCTCCCACTGATCACCCACTACAAAAAGAAAAGTCCGTGGATCTGGCGCTGCCACATCGATCTATCACATCCGCACCGCGAGCTCTGGAGCTATCTCGTGCCCTTCATCGAGCGCTACGACGCAGTGATCCTCAGCATCAGAGAGTACGCCCAGCCGCTGAGCACGCCCCAGGTCTTTTTCATGCCGGCCATCGATCCGTTTACCACGAAGAATCGCGCTCTGACTGAGACGGAGATGGACGAGCGGCTGGCCCACTACCACATCCCGACCGACCTACCGCTTGTCGTGCAGGTTTCGCGCTTCGACCCCTGGAAAGATCCGCTCGGCGTGATCCAGGCGTTCAAGCTCGCCCAAAAAGAGATCGACGCGACGCTGGTGCTGCTCGGCAACTTCGCCTCCGACGACCCGGAAGGCATCGAGATCTTCGAGGCGTTACAGGACCAGCGTGAGGATCGCATCTTGATCCTGCCCGCGGGCGATGATACCGCGCTGGTAAATACCCTCCAGCGCCGCGCAGCCGTCGTGCTGCAAAAATCGACCCGCGAAGGCTTTGGGCTGACCATCACCGAGGCGATGTGGAAGGGCACGCCGGTGATCGGCGGCAACGTCGGCGGCATTCGCTATCAGATTCAGGATGGCGTCAACGGATTTCTGGTTTCGTCGGTGGAACAGGCGGCGGCGCGTATCGTCCACCTGATCAGGCATCCTGAGCTACGCGAGCGGATGGGACGACAGGCACAGGAGACGGTACGCCAGCATTTTCTGCTGACGCGCCTGCTGGAACAAGAGGTGGAGCTGTTCACCAGCTTCGAGACTAGCTTCCGGCTCAAGTCCTATCCGGGGATCTAGTGCGCCGCGCGGTCGAGGTATCGCCCAAGATCCCCTAGCTATGCGAGGCAGCACAGCGGCCCCATCGATCGATGGAGCCGCTGCGTGTGTGTGCCTGCCAGGATATCTGCTAAATGCCCGTGCCGCCGACCTCACGGCTTTGATCGGAGGGACGCAGCGTTTCTTCGACCGCGCGATCCCGATCCTGGACCTGATCCGACTGTACGCCAGCCCAGCTATCCAGGCTGTGCCCGTCACCCGACTGTGACATGACGATCTTTGGCTCGGAGAGCGCTGTCTCCGGCCCGACCAGCGACTCGTGCTGCTTCTCGACCGCCGTGCCCTGGCGATGGGTGCCGTAGCCATACTCGTGCGCCAGCACACCGCCGAGATAGCCCGACAGGCCGAGCACGCTCACCAGCGCGCCGCCGACGAGCAGGTTCGTCTGATCGGGCGTGTAGTTGCGGCGGTCGCGGCGGCTCCACCAGTTATAGACCGACAGGCCAAGCGCCAGATCGTTCAGCAGCGCGTGAGTCGTGGCAACCTTCCAGGCTGGATGCTCCTGGGGAATGTCCAGCCACTCCGCAAGGCCGGTCAGCGCGGTCGGCAGTGCGGCGCAGATGCCGAACAGATTAAGATAGTAGCCGGCCTCGCTCAGCTTCCGCCAGCGCCGCTGCCGTGACATCAGATCGAAGACCACGCTGGCTTCCCAAAAGCCGAGCGGGACATGATTGATCGCGACGTGGATCGGGTGCGACATCACGCCCTTGCCTTGTAGCGCTTCTTTCACCGTATTCAATGTCGAGGGTAGCTGTGCCATTCTGCGCCTCCATTCCACGTATCTGGTGCGAGGTGTCTAGCAGGAAGCACGCCACTGATGCCGAGCGGCTCGCGCTTGCGGCGGGCGAGTCTCTAGAGTACAATGCGATCAGCTATGAGTACTGACGAACATTCTAGTTACCGCATACGATTGCGGACGGGATAGTCGAACCAGCGGCATCTGAGCACCGATGCGCGAGGGCGGGCTAGGCCCGCCCTTTTGTGTGCTCCAAAGGAGGTGTGCTATGCCGCCGGTTCAGGATCTCGACCTGATCCTCGATCAGGTCCGCTCACTACTGGCTCAAGGAGCCGTCGAAGAGGCTGCGGCTGCAATTAGTGCCCTTCGTCCCGCCGAGGCTGCGGATGTTGTCTCCGCGCTGCACCCCGCCGATGGCGCCGATGTGCTCGAAGAGCTGGAGCCTCAGGAGCGCGCCGACGTCGTCGAAGAGCTGGCCCGCGAGATCGGCGCGGACGTCCTGATCGAGCTTGACGACGACGAGCGCACCGATGTCGCCAACCGCCTTGATGTCGAGTCGCTCTCCGAGTTTTTGGACGAGATGGCTCCCGACGACGCCGCCGATGTGCTCGGCGATCTGAGCGACGCCAAGGCCAGAGCCGCGCTCGACGGCATGGATCAGCCCGACGAGGTCCGCGAGCTGCTTGGACACGACGAGGAGAGCGCGGGTGGCCTGATGATCCCGCATGTCGTGGCCTTCCGTCAGTCGATGACGGTGCAGCAGGCGATCGACTTTTTGCGCCGGGTCAAGCCCGACGAAGAGACAAGCTACTACCTGTTTGTCACCGACCATGCCGACCGGCTGATTGGCGTTGTCTCGCTGCGCCAGCTGATCGTCGCCGACCCGCACACGCCGCTGCGTGAGATCATGAGCGACGAGGTGATCACCGCCGATGTCGAAACCGACCAGGAGGAGTGCGCGCGGCTGCTGGCGCGCTATGATTTGCTGGCGCTGCCGATCGTGGACGGCGACCGCAGGCTGGTCGGGGTTGTCACCGCCGACGACCTGATCGATGTGATCGAGGAGGAGGCGACCGAGGATATTTACCACCTGGCGAATCTGGATGCCGACGAAGATGTCTACGACACGATCTTTCGCTCGTCGCGTCGTCGCCTGACCTGGCTGTTCATCAACCTGCCGACAGCGGTGCTGGCCGGCTGGGTCGTCAGCCAGTTCACCGGCACGATCCAGATCGTGCCGATCCTCGCCGCATTCGTGCCGATCATCGCGGGACAGGGCGGCAACGCCGGAATCCAAACGCTGACCCTGATCGTCCGCTCGCTGGCGCTCGGCGAGATCACGCTGCGCGATAGCTGGCGCACGCTGGCTCGTGAGGCGACGATCGGCGTGGTGAACGGCCTGATCTTCGGCGCGTGCGTCGGGCTGCTCGGCGTCTTCTGGCACGGCAGCGCAATGATCGGCGTGGTTGTGGGCGGCGCGATGCTGCTGAACCTGATCGGCGCGGCGATCTCCGGCACGCTGGTGCCGCTTGGCCTGCGCTTCCTGAAGATCGATCCGGCGCTGGCATCGGGCGTGATCGTCACCACGGTGACGGACGTGACAGGGAATTTCGCGCTGCTGGCGCTGGCGACGATTCTGCTGGTTGCCAATCGGTAGCGGGGGTGAAAGAGCCAAGAACCGGGTGCCAGGCGGGTGCCCTTTGGGCATGGCGCCCGGCATGGGCACCCAACTTTGAACTCGGAACTCGATACCAATGCGGCTAGAGCCATTTGATCCGCCGGAAAAACCCGATCAATCCCAGCGCAATCGCCGCCATCAAGCCGAGCGCCCAGAGGTAGCCGTAGCGCCAGTGCAGCTCAGGCATGTACTCGAAGTTCATGCCGTACACACCGGAGACGATCGCGACCGACATCAGCACGATCGAGGTGATCGTCAAGGCTTTGACGACCTGATTGAGCTGGTTCGACTGAACCGACAAAAAGGTATCGAGCGAGCTTGAGAGCAGATCGCGGTAGGTATCGATCGAATCGACGACGCGGATGATATGATCGTACACGTCCTGAAGATAGGTGACATCATCCTGGTCGAAGACCGGAATATCGCGCCGCAGCATGACGTTCAGCACGTCGCGTTCGGGCGTTACCACCCGCCGGACACTGAGCAGGTCTTTTTTCAGGCGGAAGATCGATTCGAGCGCGCCCTCGTCGAATTTCCCAAAGATCTGCTCCTCCAGATCTTCGACGCGATCCGCGATCTGATCCATCACCGGAAAATAATCGTCGACGATCGCATCTAAGAGCGCATAGACCAGCGAGCCGACATCCTGCTCCAGCGGCGAGTCGGGCGATTGCCAGCGGCTAACGGTTTCCTTGATCTGCTTGATCGGGTCGTCGTGGATCGTCACCAGGAAGTTGTGGCCGATGAACAGGTACAGCGGCTGCGTGCAGATCTCATACGTTTGCTGGTTGATGTCCAGACAGTAGAACACCACAAAGTAGTAGTTGTCGTAGCTATCGACCTTGGGCCGCTGGTGATGGCGCGTAGCATCCTCGATCGATAGATGATGAAACTTGAACTCTTCGCGGAGTATCCTGAGTTCTTCCGCATCGGGTCTGGTCAGGTCGAACCACAGCGTCGTTTCGGGATGCTCCCGTAGCTCACCAATATCTTGCGCGCTTACCTGGGTGTGAAATCGCCCGTGTCCACGGCAGACGATTAACTCATGCATCGTGCTACAGCTCCCATGTGCTCCGCCATTTGACGATCAGCTTATCCTATCACGAACCAGACCATCAGAGGTCGGCCAGTTTGTGCAACGGCGGCGCGGGTGCGACGATTTGACGAAGACAGCAGTTCCACCGCACAATAGACCAGAGAGCAGAGCGAAAGGCAGAGGAGCGTCCATGCCCGCGCCAACACCGACCAAGCGAACAGCCATCGTCGAGCAAGCCGTCTGGCTCGTCGCTGCGGCATGGGGCTGGCGGCCACGCATCGGGCCGCTGCAAGCAGGCGCCGGAGCCGGGCGCTTCCAGCACAGCGAGTGGACAGCGCTGCTTGGCCGGTTTGTGCAGAACGCGGCGATCGACTACGCGACCATGCGCCGTGTCCGCCGACTGGTCGAGGTCTATCTCCATCGGCTGGCCGAGGACGATCCCGAACGATTTGCCGACGCCGACGATCAGCTCGCGTTCTATCTGAACGCCTACAACGCCATCGCGATCCATCAGGTCTTGCTGCACTACCCGGTCGCCTCGATCCGCGCCATCCCCGGCGCGCGCACCAGGCCCTACCCGGTCGGGCGGCGCAACGTCTCGCTGCAAACACTGCATGGAAGCATCCTGCGCGCATTCGGCGATCCGCGCATCCACGCGGCGATCAGCACCACGGCGCGCGGCGGCGCGCAGATCCAGCCCCAGGCGTTCACCGGCAGCAATTTGCAGCGCGCGCTCGACACGGCAATGCGGCGCTTGCTCCACGACAACGCCCACGGCGCGCGACTCGATCCTGCGACGAACACGCTATACCTTTCGTCTATTTTTCGTTCCTTCGGCGGAGATTTTTTACAGCCGCAGGCCATGCCCGGCCCCCTGGGCCTTCTGGCAGGATGGCGGCATCGGGCAGGGCTTGTGCCGCTACTCAGGCCCTACATGCCGCCGGATCTGGCGATTGCAATGCAGCAAACACCACCTCAGGTCCGCTTCTTACCCTACGATTGGACCATCAACGACCGCCTCTTCAACGCCTGAAGGTATCCGATCGTCTCGCTGGCGATGAGAGCTTTTGATACTCATTTAACGTATACACTGGTGTTGCTCGATCATGTATCATTTGTAAAAACGTCTTTAATTAGTTACAATTACTCAACAAACTTCGCCTCCCAGTAAGTGTCGGCAGTAGTTATGAATCAGTCCTCACCAGAGCCAATTATTTCTGCTGGAATCGCGACAGGCATCGCCGCGATCAGCCGTGCCCGCACCCGCAGCGAGCTGCTAGCAACGTTGCAGGCACAGCTCCGTCAGGTGATCGGAGCGCGAGCCATGCAGCTTATGTGGCGCGGCAGGGGTACGCCAGAAGCGCTCTTCGGCAAGCAGCCAGCGCTGCGCGCACCAGGCGCAGGCGAGGGGCTGCAGCTTTCCGCGGGGCAGATCGTCGAAACCAAAACGATGACCTATCTGCCGGTGGTGGTCCTGGGCGAAGTGCGCGGCTGGCTCGCCGTACAATCGACGCACGTCGATCCCTCGGCGCTGGAGCTGATCACCCACGCGGGCAGCCTGCTGACGCTGATGGAGCGTCGCACCTCGCCGATCAGCGCCAACCACGAGCTTGCGGTGATGGACCGGATCGGCAGTATGCTCTCCAGCACGCTGCAACTCGACCAACTGCTGACCAATCTGGCAGACGTGGTGCGCGAGCTGATCGTCGCCGACGATTTCTATATCATCCTCGAAGACGAGCGCACCAACGAGCTGTCGTTTACCTACATGTCGTCCGATCTCGCCGACGCGCTCCCCGATCGGCGCTGGACGCGCAACATCGGCATGACGGGCTGGATCATCCGCAACGGGCAGCCGATCGTCACCGACGACTATCTCACGGAGTGCCAGCGGCGCGGCATTCAGCCGCAGGGACCCAACGGCATGCCCTTTAGCCATGCCTGGATGGGCATGCCCCTGCTGCATCACGATCGCGTGCTGGGCGTGATGGTCGCCTCCAGCCACGACCCCAGCTTCCGCTACACCGAGTCGGATGTCCACCTGATGTCGTCGGTGGCGGCGCAGGCGGCGGCGGCGGTCGCCAACGCCGATCTGTACCGGCGCGTCAAGGAGCAGGCCAGCCAGCTTGAGGTGATCAACCGTATCGGGCGCACGATCAGCGCCACGCTTGACCCGCAAGAAGTGCCGATGCTGATCATGGAGCAGTTGCAAACTGCGCTCGATGTCGAGGACGGCTCGGTGCTGATTGAAGATCCGCAGAGCGGCGATCTGGTCGTGCGCTACACGCTCAATGCGCAGACCGGCGTGAACATTCCCAAGGGGACGAGCCTGGCAAACGAGGCGCTACGCCTCCATCGCGTGCAGCTCGCCAACGATATACAGCCCAACTCGCGGCTCTATCCCCGCACACAGGACGGCACGACGCCCACGCACTCGCTGATCTGCGCGCCGCTATCGGGGCGGCAGCAGTTGCGCGGCGTGATCCAGCTCCGCAACAAGCGACACGGCAAATTCACCGTCGACGACGCGCAGTTGCTAAGCGCTGTCGCCGAGCAGGCCGCAGTTGCGCTGGAAAACGCCGAGCTGTACGCCCACACCGACAACGCCCTGGCTGCGCATATCTCCGATCTGGAGCAGCGTAACCGGCAGTTGACCAAGATCGTCACGCTCAGCGATACGCTCCGCTCGATCAACGATCTCGGCGAGGTCGGGCAGCAGATCGTGCTCACCGTGCAGGCGATGACCGGCAGCCCCCGCGTCGCGCTCGGTCTGGTCGAGCCTGAGCGGCGGCATATGCGCAGTATCGCCCTGGCGACGGACAGCGGCGACGTGATCGCGCCTCGCCGCAACCAGCGCGAGTACTGGACGCCGCTCAAGGTGGCGCAGGAGACGATCCAGAAGGCCGAGAAGATCGGCACCGTCACCTATCACGTCGGCGCGCACGAGCAGATCCTCACATTCAAAGATTGCATCGCGCTGGCGCTGCTCGACTCGAATGGCACGCTTGTCGGGATGATCTGCATCGATCAGCCCCAAGATCCCAAGCAGGTCTTTTCGCGGGCGCTGATCCAGGAGCTTGAGATCATCGCCAACCAGGCGGCGGTCGCGATCGTGAACGCGCGC
>DASUTC010000267.1 GCA_036374795.1 Herpetosiphonaceae bacterium | reverse complement strand
GCAGGCCACGATGCGCCGCCAGCATCACCTCATTCCAGATCGGCCCAGCGCCGCTCACACCGCTGATCGCCTCCATCGGCTGGCCGTCGGCGTTGCCCACCCACACCCCAACCACCCGATCGGGCGTGTAGCCGATCGTCCAGTTGTCGCGCCAGTCGCTCGTGGTGCCGGTCTTGGCCGCCGCAGGACGATCCACATCCAGCGCGCTGACCTCGCCAAAGGCCCGCATCCGCGCGTAGCGATCCGACAGCATATCACTGATCAGATAGGCGACCTGCGGGCTGACGGCGGTTTGAGTTTCAAGTTTCAAGTTCCAAGTTTCAAGTTTCGCGTTCAACGTTTCACGTTCAACGTTTTTCCCTGGTTCCTGGTGTGCCGGGTGCCCATGCCGGGTGCCCTCTGGGCTTGGCACCCGCATGGGTACCCGCATGGCGCCCGTTCTTTGTTCTTCGCTGTCCACACTCACAATCGCGTACGGCGTGACCCGCTGGCCGCCGTTGGCAAAGGCCGCGTAGGAGGCGGTCAGCTCAAGCGGCGTCACCTCGCCGCCGCCCAGCGTGAGCGCCAGCCCAAAGCGTCCGCTATCCTCTTGCAGCGTGGTGATGCCGAGACGTGCGGCGATCTCCAGCAGCGCGGGAACGCCAATCTGGTTAAGCACTTTCACGGCGGAGACGTTCGAGGAGGTTGCCAGTGCCTCACGGAGCGAGAGCGGCCCGTGGAAGGCGCGATCGTAGTTTTCGGGGGTGTAGGGCCGACCCTCGCGGGTTGGAAACGAGGTCGGCACGTCCAGAATCGTCGTCGCGGGCGTGAAGCCGCGCTCAAGTGCAGCGGCGTAGGTCAGCGGCTTGATCGCCGAGCCAGGCTGTCGTCGCGCCAGCGCCGCGTTGACCTGGCCCTGGCTGGCAGCGTCCGCGAAGTTGGGGCTGCCGACCATCGTCAGGATCGCGCCGTCTGCCGGATCGAGCACCACGACCGCGCCGTTGCGCACCTGATGATCCGGCCCGCCGCCCGTGGGAATCGCCAGCGCGGCGATCTGTCGTTGCAGGATCGCCTGCGACGCGGCCTGGAGATTGGCGTCGAGCGTTGTCGTCACGGTCAGGCCGCCGCGCGCAACGGTGTCTGCGCCGAACTGTGCCGCTAGCTGGTCGAGCACGTAGTGGACAAAGTGCGGCGCTTGCATCGGCGGGCGGCTGGTGGCGAACTGGAGCGGCTCGCGGCGGGCGGCGTCGGCTTGAGTTGACGTAATGTATCCAGCGCTGACCATCGCGTCGAGAACGGCGCTCTGGCGCGTGATCGCGGCGTCGGGATTGCTGACGGGATCGTAATATGAGGGAGCCTGCGGCAGGCCAGCCAGCAGCGCGGCCTCGGCGAGATCAAGATCGCGCACGGGCTTGCCAAAGAAATGCTGCGCTGCCGCTTCGACGCCATAGGCCAGGCCGCCGTAGTAGCTCTGATTCAAATACAGCGCCAGGATCTCATCCTTGGGATAGGTCGCGGTCAGCTTGAGCGCCAGGACCATCTCGCGGAGCTTGCGGGTGAGCGTGCGCTGCTGCATAAGCTGCGGATCGAGCAGGAAATTACGAGCAAGCTGCTGCGTGATCGTCGAGCCACCGGCGACGAGCTTGCGGGCGCGCAGGTCGATCCAGGCGGCCCGCGCGATGCCGCGCGGATCGATGCCGAGATTGGCATAGAACGAACGATCCTCGACCGCGATCGTCGCCTGCCGCAGCGCCAGCGGAATCTCGTCGAGCGGTACCGGGCGCTGCCGTCCGCTGAGCGGATCGGGCATCTCGTAGAGCAGGCGACCATGCCGATCCAGAATGCGCGTGTTGCCGATCGCGGCGCGGGCGCGCAGGTGCTCCGGCGTCGGTAAGGGCGTGGACACCCAGAAGTAGCCGCCGACCAGCAGGATCGCCAGGCAGCACAGGCCAAGGCCGCGCGCAAACCAGCGCAGCCAGCGCGGACGCTGTAGCCTGGGACGAACGTTGATGCTGGACGACATAGGCACCTCCAAGATCGGCTGCTGTGATGGGCGGTCTGTTTTGGATCACGTCTCGGACGTTGCAGAGCTGTGCGCTTCGATCACACGGCGCGCTGTATGCGATGGATGCTGATGATTCCCGGTGTCGAACGAGGACGGCGCGGGCTGCCGGGTGCGTGACACACCTACCCAAGCGCAGTGTAGTACGCGCCGACGGTGTGCAGCGCAAAGATTTCTTTCTGCCAGGGAAAGATCTCTTTATCTAGCCGCTCAGCAGGCATCGTGGGCTGCCAGGCCGAGGCGGGCACCCTCTGGGTGGTGGGAATGCCCCAAACATGCCTTCTGCACCAGCATAAGCCATTGTGGCTGAAGTCGAAATGAGATCGCGCTGAACGAACTGTGATGAGAATCGACAAATATCGGCGCTACGCCTTGCATCGTGGATCGATCTGTGCTAGACTAAACGTGTGGCCGTCGCAGATGTCTGCGGTGGCTATATTGCTTTTTGGTAGTACGACACAGTGTACTATGCCTGTTCGGTAAACAACGATCGGGCACGAACAGAACTGTGTGGGACATACACTGCGTTCCACGGAAGGAACATTTGGAGGACCGATGCAAGCTCGCTTATTCATTGGCAACCTGTCGTGGAATACGACGGACGCCGACTTATCCAATCTTGTCGCCCCGCACGCCGAAGTTTTAGACGCGAAGGTCATTTCGGATCGCGACACGGGCCGCTCTCGCGGCTTTGGCTTCGTGACGATCGAGAGCGATAATGTTCAGGATGTCATTCGCGCTCTGGACGGACAGGATCTGGATGGTCGCGCTATTCGGGTGAACGAGGCGGAAGACAAGCCGCAGCGTGATCGCGGCTTCGGCGGCGGCGGACGCCGTAACCGCTACTAGCGGCGCCTGGCCGGGGTGCAGAATCGTTGCTCCTCGGCTAGATCAGCACGCTCCATGTCCGCGTACGTGTCTCGATGATATAGCTAGACACGGTTGGGTGATGACGCGCCAGGGAATATGCCCTGGCGTGTTCTGTTTCGAGCAGCCCGCAGGCTCAGCGAGTCGTTGAGCATATGCGAGCTTGCTGTCTGCCGCTTCCTCGGCCTCGGCAATCGTTTTCTCCGAATTCTGCGCAAGGCGTAGCCTACTGGTGATTGAAACTCTGCGCCTGACTCCGCTGATGGGCGGTCTGATCGGGCTGTCGCTCGGCGTGTTGGGCGGCGGCTTTCTGATCGTACCGGCACTGGTATTGCTGGTCGGCATGGATATGCCGGAAGCGGTCGGCTCGTCGCTGGTGATGATCGCGATCAACAGCGCGGCTGGTCTGTGCAGACATCTCAGCGCTGGCGGTTATGCTGCTGAGGATCAACCTGCCAATGGTGTTCGTCGCAAAAGCGCAACTGGGACGATCGACGCTGAACAGGAGGTGCGGTCATGGAGCGTAAGTTGCGGGAGTATGGGTTTGGCGCGGATCTGGATCTGCCCTACGAGCAGGCGATCGAGCGGGTAACTGCCGCGCTCAAAGAGGAGGGCTTCGGCGTGCTGACAACGATCGACGTGCGCCAGACGATGAAGCAGAAGCTCGACGTGGATTTCGAGCCGTATGCGATCCTGGGCGCGTGCAATCCCCAGCTTGCGCATCGTGCCCTGACGCTGGAGCACACGATCGGCCTGCTGCTTCCCTGCAACGTCGTGGTGCATGCCCACGGCGAGCGCAGCCGCGTCGACATCGCCGATCCGATCGCGATGCTGAGCCTGGTGGATAATCCTGAAGTCGAGGCGGTAGCCCAGGAAGCTGATGCCCGGCTGCGTCGGGTGATCGAGCGATTGCAGGCCCGCTAGCTCGCGCTGCCGCTCAGGGTCGCAGCGGGAGCGGGGTGGGGCTTGCCCGATGCAAAGCCGCTCACCCCGCTTCGATCGTATGGCGAGTCGACACCGGATGCTGCCGATCGCCGCCTGTCTACCGCCTGATCAGCCAGTCGCTCCCTACGTCTGGCCGAACCTTGCGCGATATTCGATGGAGAGCAAGAATGCCCTGATGATATGGTCGTAATCGTTGTTGCTGTTGAGATCGTTGAGCCAGAAGTTATAGCCTGGCGCATCAGGATCGCGCTGCAAGTAGACGACATAGCACAGCCGCACAAACTCCTGATTGTACTCCGGCGTGCCCTGGGGATAGCTCGCCAGTGTCGGCTGGCGCTGGAGAAACTCGATCGATTCCCAGAACGCCCGCGACACATGCACCCGCTCCCGATCGATACAGGCGGCATCGCCGCCGCACTGCGTGATCTGGCTCGTCCAGAAGTTCAGGCCAGGCTCGTCAGGCTCTTTGACCAGGAAATCCAGGTAATGCTGCCACACAAAGAACCGTGAATTGTCGATCGGATTGATGGCTGAGGATGGAACGAAGCCCGAATACAACAGCCGGTTGGGCGATCCGGCCCCAGGATTGACGACGAGGCTCAGGCTGGCATTACTTTTGATCATCTGGCTCACGATGGTCGGGGAGGCACCTGGATTGCTTTGCAGGTAGAGCGCCGCAACGCCGGCCACATGCGGCGACGCCATCGACGTTCCCGAGATCGTGTTGGTCGCGGTGTCGCTGCCGATCCATGCCGAGATAACACTCACGCCCGGCGCAAACACATCGACCACGGGGCCATAGTTCGAGAACGAGGCGCGATTATCCGCAATATCCGTCGCGCCGACGGTCAAAGCCTGCGCGACGCGCGCAGGCGAAAAGCCACGCGCATCTGCATTGCTATTCCCGGCAGCGATGGCATACGTAATACCGCGCTGGATGGAGTTGCGCACGGCGGTATCCAGCGGGTCGTAGGCCGAGCCGCCCAGGCTCATATTCGCAACAGCCGGGAGCGCCCGGTTGTTTGTCACCCAATCCACGCCCGCGATCACGCCTGAGAATGAGCCGCTACCACCACAATCCAGCACCCGAACGCCGTAGATTCTCGCCCGTTTCGCAACGCCGTACGTGCTGCCGCCGACCGTTCCCGCGACATGCGTACCATGCCCGTTGCAATCCTGACCATTGCCGCCAAACGCATCATAGGCGATGGCAGCGCGGCCTCCAAACTCTTGATGCGTCGGACGAATGCCGGTATCGATCACGTACACGTTGACACCTTCACCAGTCGTGTTGTAGGTGTAGGCGCTGTTGAGCGGTCGGTTATTCTGGTCGATGCGGTCGAGGCCCCAGGGTGGATTGAACTGGGTGTCGACCAAACCAACCCGACCATCCTCCGCCACATAGGCAACCCGTGGGTCGCGGCTCAAGCGGGACGCCGCAGCCTCAGGGAGCCGCAGCGAAAAGCCCTTAAGCGCATGCTGATAGACGTGGTGCAGCGTGCCGCCATGCGTACGTGCCAGATCGGCTGCCACGCCCGCAACCCTGGCCGGTGCGATGTCATCCTTAAGCACAACCACATACTGATCGGGAATCGCAGGCTGAACCCGACGAATATTCCCTTCGGCCTGGCCTGCGCCGCGAGCGGGCACAGGCTGAAATGCTAACACGTAGAGCGCGACGATAACGACGAGTGCCCGAAGCCTCATGACTCTCCTCCTGTGAGGTTGTCGATCTTTGGAATATCATTCAGACGAACGATGCCGACGAGCGACGAATCGCGGGAATGTCGTCAAGCTTTCACAGCGCGACCTCCTTCTTGGCGGATGATGGAGCTATGTCGAAGAACGAGCGAGGTGATACGGCATACGGGGGCCGCTTTTCGATTCGGCCCGGAGCACGGCAGCGCAAAGGATCGCGACAGCCCTCATGGTTTGCGCGATCATCCATGAGAGTCGACAGCAAACGATGCGCGCGCATACGCAAGCGATCGGTTGAGCGCCGGGAATTGCCGAGGAAGTACGTGGCTTGGGTATGGGTAGGAAGATCGGCCCAAAGCCTGAAGCTAGAGGTGCCGTGGTTGTTACCCCAGGGGTTGCTCCTCTGAATCATCGTATGCGCCTACGCTTCGGGGGGCGATAGACGTTGATACAGTTTCAGGCTACGCCAAGCTATGCGAGATTATTTAAAAGTGTAAAGAAACGTAGCGCTATACTAGCATACGCTGCTTGCCAATGTCAAGATCGTCTGTCTTGAGCCGATTTGATATTGGCCTCACGGTGTTGACCGTGATGCTACACTGGCGCTGGAGGACATCACATGCTGTTTGCCGATCTTGCTCTTGCGCAGCGTCTTGAACGCAATGAGGCACTCAACAACGCCGAATATGCCCACACGCTGAAACGGCTTCAGCCCGATTCGAGCGCGCAGGTGGTGCCGGTCGCGGGCGGCTATGCGACGTTTACCCGGCCCGACTTTCCGGTGAACCGAGCGATCGGGCTGGGCATGTCGCAGCCGGTTACGGACGCCGATCTGGATACGCTGGAGGCGCTGTATCGCGGCTACGGCCTGCCCGCGCAGGTGGATGTATGCCCGCTGGCCGATGGCTCGCTGGTAGCTGCACTCGGTCGGCGCGGATACCGGATCGTGCGCTTTTTCAACAGGCATATTCGGGCGATCGGGGCGGCAGACATGCAGGAAGCGCCGTACCCGGCGATCCGTGTCGCTGCTGTGGCGGCGGATGATATTGACCTGTGGGAGCGGACCGTGGACCGGGGCTTCTCCGGGCGCGACGATCTCGCCGCCGATGCTATGGGGCTGAGCCTGGCGCGGCTGGCGTTCCAGCGGCCTACTGTCACCTGTTTTCTGGCGCGGATCGGGGATGAGCCGGTGGGCGCGGCGGGCCTGGCGATCCGTGACGGGCTGGCGACGTTCTTTTCGACGAGCACCAGGGTAGAATATCGCAGGCGGGGCGTGCACACAGCGCTGCTTCGCGCGCGGCTGGCGGCGGCTGCGTCGGCAGGCTGCGGCCTGGCGACGGTCGCGCCCTTACCCGGCAGCGACTCGCAGCGCAACGTGCAGCGCGCGGGCTTCCAGATCGCCTATACCCGGCTGGTGATGCAGCGTGAGCTTGCGTAGCCGCAGGGGTCGAGGGAACGCGGGAACAGGTGAGCAAAGAAGTTGGACGTTTCGTTCATGTATTCTTTGCTCTCTGCTCTTTGTTCTCCGTGTATGCTTCGACAGGCCGCAGGATCACGACGGGAATTTGCCGATCGGTGCGTTTTTGGTAGTCGGCATAGCCGCCGTAGGCGCGAACTGCGCGCTCCCAGAGCCGCTGCCGCTCCTCGCCGGTCGCATCCTCGGCTTTGACGTGTAGCGTCCGCTCGCCAACGCGCACGATGACCTCTGGACGAGCCTGTAGGTTCAAGTACCAGCCGGGATCTGTCGGCGTGCCGCCGTTGGAGGCGATCAGCACCATGCGATCGCCGTCCGGCAGGTAGAGCAGCGGCGTGACGCGCAGCTTGCCACTTTTTCGGCCTACCGTGCTCAGCAGCAGGATCGAATTGTTGACCAGCCGCCCGCCGATCTTGCCGTCGCTGAGCCGATAGAGCAGGACGTGCAATCCGGTGATAAACCGCTGCATGAAGCTCTCGAATTGCCCGACACGTCGACCAGTGCTCGCCTGATCTCCGGCAGTGGTCATAATCGAACCTCCGTGGAATCCACCCCGAACATTCATGGTATGCGCCGCGCGCCATGTGATATGCCCCCGCTTTAGACCCGGCAAGCGCACGAGCGGCTTAGTTCCAGTGTAGCACGATTTTTATATTGACATAACTTTATGCGCCTATTTACGGGTGTAGCGGTGCTTCACGCCTACGGGGAAATACTCCGGATCGCCGCTAGGTCTGAGCGTCACCTGCGGCAAACGGTATTCGGTCGGGACGTAGTTGGCAAACTCGCTGTTGAGTCGGAGTAGATGGGTGAGAATCGAGTGAGTAATGGCGTGCTGTTGCTCCGTGGTTCCTGCAACGCCTGGCGCAAGCTCGACCACAATCGATAGAAAACGGTTACGATCTGCATCTTCCGTGACTTGCAGCACAAACTTGCCGGTGACAAAGGCGCTCACGCTTGGCTGCTCTAGCCCCACCGTTATATTTTCTGGAAAGATGTTTGCGCCAAAGTACGAAACCGTGAAGTCAGAGCGGCCAAAAACGTACACAAAGGGCAGGCGGCGGACGCCCCGCGCGGTTGCCCCGCCAAGCTGATCGAGCGGGTTGAACCCATACTGCGCCAAGAACGCGAGCATGTCGTCGTAGGAGATCAGGCCGCCGGTATCCAAAATATTGTAGCGAATCAGGGGAATGCCGTTATCGCCGGTAAACAAGAGCGCTCGATCATGGACCTCAAAGAAGCGACTGAGCGGATCGTACTGCGCCAGTGTGGGCAAGCGCGACTCGCCGAAGAGCGTCCGCGCTGCATCGGGATTGTTAGCCAGGAAGCGCCGAATGCAGATCGACAAAGGCGATTCATTCGCGATCACACCCGCGTCTGCCGTGCCATAGAGCGAGGCTGAATCGTAGCAGGGGTTGTGCGCTCCGGCTCGTTCGCCAACGAGCTGTCGCCACTCCTCGCTGACGACTTCGCCCGCCATGACCCATTTGATGTTGTAGCGCTCCCAGGCCATGCCGCGCGCAATGCCGCTGTCGATGATGTCTTTAAGAAACGGAGGATACCCCAGCAGCACCACTTGCTCGAAGGCTGGGCCAAGCTCCTGCACCACGCGGAAAATCTCTTCTCGATTATTGCCCGGCGTAATCACCGTGATCGGGTAGCCTTTGCTGGCGAGATACCGGCAGCAGCTTGCGGTGTACATGCCCCCGACCCACGTGCCGAGCGTGAAGCAGACGACCGCCAGCGTGCGGCGCGTATCGGCGGAGAAGCTGTCGTGGAAGACCTGATCGAAGCGTGCGGCGACTGTCATCTCGTCGGCGAAGAAGCGCGGCCAGAAGGTCGGCTGCCCGGTCGATCCCGACGAAACCGCGATCATATCGCAGTGGTCGAGGCGACCATCACGGCAGAGATCGGCCAGCGGGTAGCGCGAGACATAGTTAGCCTTGGTCGTCAGCGGCAACCGCTGGAAATCGGCGAGGCTACGGATCGACGCAGGATCGATCTCGCGCTCGGCCAGGAATGCGCGATAGGCCGGTACGGTAGCCGCCACGCGCTGAAACAGATCGAGCGCGGCAGCTTCCGGGCTAATCGTCGTATGGTGCTGAAGCAGCGTTTCCAGCGGTGTGCTCAAAAAGGTTTGTAGGGCGGTGATCGCCAGTTGGGATTGTTCGCTTTGCATCGGGGGGCCTCCAGCCAATTAGCCACGCGGCGCGCTGATGAGGCAAGTATAGCGCATGATACGCGGCGCTGCTGCGAGGCAGCGTGATCAAGATGCCTGGCGCAGCATGACGTACCCGTTTCGGGAAACGACACCTACCATGCTGCATCAGAAAGAGGGTGGTTTGGAGGACGCCCCGGGCACGGGCATGGCACCCGCCCGGCCTGTCGGCGCACGAGCGATCTGCCGCATATCCGCTTAGGCAACCGCGTGTCCGCTGTCATACCAGCGTGATGTGCGAGGTGCTGGAGGCAGGCGCATCAGCCGAGACGCGACACAGCCGCCGCACGCGCTACGACTCGCGCTGCGGCTGCGTGATCCGTCAGGAGACGCTCCAGCGACTCACGTCGATACAGGCCGCCAGCGCCCTGGCTGCATCTGGGAGCGTGCCTGCAACGCCATCGCGCACGGCTGCCGCGCTGTCTGCCATGCCGGCCCAGGCCAGCCCCTCGTAGCGATAGCCGTTGTCGGTCGCTTGCAGCACAAAGATGCCCGGCTCCAGCGCTTCCTTGAAGCTGGCCTGAACCACCACCCAGGTGCCGACTTTGGACATGTCCCAGACTTCATCGAAGGCGTAGGGCGCGGCCCGTTGCAGCTCCGGACTCTGCGTGGCGGGAAGCGCCGCCAGGAGCGCCGCGCCGATCCTTGTGCCTTCCTCCGAATCCGGGGCGATCCGCTCGACAGCGGCGCATTCGCCATCCGGCGGTGTGGTGGCTGTTTCGACGGCTGTATCCGTCTGCGTCACTGGCGGCTGAGACGGCGGGCCTGTAGGAGACGTTGGCTGTGCCCCACAGGCCGCGAGCATACCGCTCAGCATCAGCAGCGTTGCAGCGGCACAGCCGCTCCAGAAATGTGATCTCTGCATCTGCGCTTTTTCTTATGGCGTACACCAGTTGCGACGACGCATGCCGTCGTAGGCGGTCTGGACGCGATAGTTGCGCTGCCAGATGCCGGTGCCAGCGCTGTTGTTGATCGCCTCGATAATATGATCGTAGCCGTTCGAGTCTTCGTTATACAGCAGGCCGACATGACCGTCCTGCGCAAAGGCGTCCATCCTCATCGTCTCGTCGTACGAGCCAGCGCCGCACGAGTTGCTGGTTCCGTTACCGCAGACGTTGAAGCACGCGCCGTTGCAGCCGTCGCGATACGATGTCGAGTTGTACGGGCCGTGAACGTTCTCGCCGATCGTCCATTTGACGTAGCCCGTGGCACCGCTTGAGTTGGGCAGCGCCCAGCTCTTGAAGGTAAAGCCCGAACAGTCGGGGCCTTCGCAGCCGGAGCCGCCGTCGGTGGCGCAGCCGGGCGTGTCGTCCTGGTCGTTGTCATTCCACCAGCCGCCGCCCCACTCATAGCCTTCGTGACGGCCTTTATAGCTGTAATCAACAGCGTCCTGGCGTGTCCAGCAATCGATCCTGGTGCCCGCCTCGACCGGACGGTTGATCATTGCCGATACGAGCATGCCGATAACGAGTCCCAACAGCAATCCAAGTGTTCGTACGTTCATAGGTGTGCCTCTCCTTGCCGATGTGCAGCGGCCTGGTCTGGTCGCTCGGAGTGGGCAGACGTTGGATCGGTGCGTCTCACGGGCGGCTGAGACGGCGCGCCTGCGGGAGACGCTGGTGGCCCCCCACAGGCTGCGACATGAGCTGTGCCTGCGATCGTTCTTGATCAGGCGCACCAGCTCCGGCGGCGGATACCGTCATAGGCGGTCTGGTTGCGATAGTTGCGCTGCCAGATGCCGGTGCCAGCGCTGTTGTTGATCGCCTCGATAATGTTATCGTAGCCGTTCGAGCCTTCGCTGTAGATCATGCCGACGTGGCCGCTCTGCGCGAAGCCGTCCATGGCTGCCGTGCTGCCGTAGGAGGCCGAGCCGCAGGCAGCGCCGGTACCGCCGCCACATACGTCGTAGCATGCGCCGCCGCAGCCGTCGCGATATGATGTCGAGTTGTAGGGGCCGTGAACGTTCTCGCCGATGGCCCACCTGACATACCCGGAGCTGCCGGTCGAGTTGGGCAGCGCCCAGCTCTTGAAGGTAAAGCCCGAACAGTCGGGGCCTTCGCAGCCGGAGCCGCCGTCGGTGGCGCAGCCGGGCGTGTCGTCGCCGTTGTTGTCGTTCCACCAGCCGCCGCCCCACTCATAGCCTTCGTAGCGGCCTGTGTAGGCGTAGCTCGACGCCTGCGAGCGGCTCCAGCAGCTAATGCTTGTTCCGGCCTGCGCTGGCGTCGGCGCTGCTACGGTCAGCGCCGTCAGCATGCCCATGATCAGACCCAGCACCAGTCCTAAACTGCGTACTTTCATGGTTGTGCCTCCTTATCGCGCTGCCACGCGGCTAACTTCGATGCCTGTGTCGGTCGAGCCGAGGATGTAGACGTTGCCCTGCTGGTCCACCGCCACCCGTCCGTTCGGGTTGAAGGTCGAGGCTTGCTGGTTGGGCGCGAGCACGTCTTTGATCACGGTGCCTTTCGCGTCGAACCAGACGACGCGCAGGCTGGTATCCTCGAAGACCGCGACGTAGCCCTGAGCGGTGCGGCCAAAGTAGGCAATCGCGCCGAGCGTCTCGCTGGAGGTCACGTCGAAGGTCAGGTTGCGCTGCGTGTCGGCCAGGCGCGCGTGATTGGCGTCGAGGAACTTGACGAGGTAGGCCGCGCGGCTGCGGCTCTGGCGCTGCTCCTCGCGGGTGGCGGCTCTGGCATCCGCTTTGAGCGCCTGGACCTCGCGGTTATCCAGCAGGTCGTTGACGCTGCGGCTGGCGGTCAGGCCCGTAGGACGGCTGGCATAGACTGTCGCGCTGCCCAGCTTCTTGCCCTGGGCGTCGAAGCGATGGACCTGCGGCACGCGCGCCTTGCTCTCGCCGGTACGCTCGCCGACGAGGTCGAGCACGGTAATCGTGCCGTCGGCATCGATCGCGACATCGCCAACGCCCTTGAGCGGCGCGCCAAACGTGTGGAAGCTGCCCCGCGCCGGGTTGGTGACAACGACGCGCTGGTTGATGTGGTCGAGCAGGGCAATGGTGCCGTTGGGCGCTACGTCAAAGGAGTCGGGCGCCATCGTAGCCTGCTCCACATGACGCTCGACACCAACCTGGCTGGGCGCGGTGCCCCATCCGAGGTGGAGGTAGGACTCCGCCGTAGCGGCAGTGCTGGCACCCAGGCGCACCGGGGTCAGGTCGGCGGCAACCAGCGGCTCGATCGCGCCGACAGCGGGATGCCGTCCCTGGACGCTGGTGGTGGCCTCGGTCACGTCGAGGTAGTAGCGGAGCGGCTGGCCGCTGGCATCGGCGGCAGGCACCGTGGCGGCCAGGACGCGCAAGGAGTCGTGGTTCTCTTCGGCGAGAGCGACGGGCGTGAACTGACTATCACCGTAGGCGGTGAAGAGCGTCGCGGAGGGCAGGCAGCGCTGCTGGTTGGGTAGCGCGAAGCCACAGGCAAAGGTGAAAGCCAGGCGAACGTTCTCGTCGGCCCTGGCGATGACGGGCGGATTGTGGCTGACGTCGATCGCCGGGTAGATGTCGGGATCGAACCGATCGAGGTCGGGCGTGGCGACGGCACCGTTAGTCACGACCAGGCTGATCAGACCAACGAGGAAGCCTACCATGACCCATAAGCTAAGCTGTTTGAGGTGGCGGCGCGTAGGGCTAGTTGACGCTCCGAACATAGCGCTTGGCTCCTTGTGTGAAGCGATGACGAGGGACGAGAACGGTTGATGCAATGGTGGGCAGGCTCATCGTTCGGCGGTCGCTCCTCCTTTCATGGCCGATGCGGTGCTGTCTGGTCTAGCTTCCCCTGGCGACAGAGAAGGCCCCGACCTGGTAGATTCAAATAGTTAATTGCTGGTTAAAGTGTATCCAATCGATCTCAAACGCTTCTAAAAATCAGGCTCGATCTCCTTAAAAAGATCTGATAAAAACGGTACCCCTCGGTTGTACCCCTCGCCTGAGCGAAGCACAAAAGAACAAAGAGCATGGAAACAAAGGGAGAACCGAGAATCAAGAACCAGGGGCGTGAAAGAACAAGGAAGCCCTGAACTCTTCTTCCTGAACCCCACCCTCGATCTTGATCCCTTTGGAGGCGATTGCTTGATTTTGACGTGCGGCAAGCAAGGGATTACAATGGCAATGTGGCCTGACCGTGGTAGGCGCGGCGTGTGGACGGGCCTGCACGCGAGCCGCGAGTGACAAACCTACCGGCGCACGAAACCAGGATGCTGCGCTGTAGTCGTCGGCGTTTTGCCTTGGTATTTCCCCTGGGCCTGGGCTGCCCATCACAGCTCTTGATACGGATGGTTGCCCACATGCCAACGGGGCTTGCCCGCTGTCCACGTTTCACAGATCATGAGCGACTGGCTTTGCTCGATGCCCTACACGAACGATCATTGCGCGCGTCGCCGGTGAGCTTACCGTCACTCGATGGTTAGGAACACATTGAGATAGGCACATGGAAGGAGCGAAAGACGACCATGAGCGATCAGACGAATGGAAAAAAGGACGGGGATAAACAGGAGCAGCCCTTCTTGACGAACCGCCAGGGCCATCCCGTCTATGACAACCAGAATTCTCGCACGGTCGGCGACCGTGGCCCAGCGACGCTGGAAAATTATCAGTTCCTTGAGAAGATCAGCCACTTCGATCGCGAGCGGATTCCTGAGCGTGTGGTGCATGCGCGCGGCTTCGTCGCCCACGGCGAGTTCGAGGCGTACGGCACGATCGGCGACGAACCTGCCTCGAAGTATACCCGCGCCAAGCTGTTCCAGCAGAAGGGCAAGAAGACGCCGGTCAGCATTCGCTTCTCCACGGTGATCGGCGGGCGCGACTCCTCTGAGGCGGCACGCGATCCGCGCGGCTTTGCGGTCAAGTTCCGCACCGAGGACGGCAACTGGGATCTCGTCGGCAATAACCTGCCGGTCTTCTTCATCCGCGACGCGATCAAGTTTCCCGATGTGATCCATGCGCTCAAGCCCGATCCGGTCACGTTCCGCCAGGAGCCGAATCGCATCTTCGACTTCATGAGCATGACGCCGGAGTCGATGCATATGCTGACCTGGCTGTTCAGCCCGCGCGGCATTCCCAAGAACTACCGCACTCAGGATGGCTTCGGCGTCAACACCTACAAGATGGTCAACGCCGAGGGCACGGCGGTGCTGGTCAAGTACCACTGGAAGACCCAGCAGGGCATCGAGTCGCTGACGCAGGAGCAGGCCAGCGCGATCCAGGCCACCGATCTGGGCCATGCCTCAAAAGATCTCTTCGAGGCGATCGAGCGCGGCGACTATCCCAAGTGGGAGCTGTGCGTGCAGATCATGAGCGACGACGATCATCCTGAGCTGGACTTCGATCCGCTGGACGATACCAAGACCTGGCCTGAGGATCAGTTTCCGCTGCGTCCGGTCGGCATGATGACGCTCAACCGCAATGTCGAGAACTTTTTTGCCGAGAACGAGCAGATCGCCTTCGGCACCGGCGTGCTGGTCGATGGCCTCGACTTCTCCGACGACAAGATGCTGGTCGGGCGTACCTTCTCGTACTCCGACACGCAGCGCTACCGCGTCGGCCCGAACTACCTCCAGCTGCCGGTCAACCAGCCGATCGTCAAGCCGCGCACCAACCAGCGCGATGGGCAGATGGCCTACTACGTCGACGGCGAGGGCGAGAACCCGCACGTCAACTACGAGCCGTCGTCGCTCGGCGGCCTGGCGGAGGCGGCGCCCAATGGCGCGCCCTACGAGCCGATGATCTCAGGCAAGCTGACCCGCAGCAAGCTCAGCAGGACCAACGATTACAAGCAGGCGGGCGAGCGCTACCGGACCATGCCCGATTGGGAGCGCGAGGATCTGGTGCTCAACATGGTGACGCTGCTGGGCCAGTGCGAGCGGCACATTCAGGAGCGTATGATCGGTCATTTCCTCAAGTGCGACGAAGACTATGGTCGCCGTGTCGCCGAGGGCCTGGGCATCGACGTGAAGGATACGATGGTCGAAACCGCGTAGTCCTCACTCACCGCCGGAAACAGCGCACGGGAGCAAACCTGCTCCCGTGCGCTGCTTTGTCGCCGCGCTGTCGTCGCCGAGGTTAGAACCGCCTCACGGCCAGCGCTGCGCGCTGCCGCTCGGTCCACTGCTGAAGCCGCTCGGCGCGCATCTGCTCCAGCTTCGCCGTGTCCGGTCGCTCCGCCCGCTCCAGCACCTTGACGATGTACCAGCCCGACGGTGTTTTGACCGGCTGGCCTGCTTCGCCGAGCGGCTGGTTTAGCACTGCTTCTTTCAGCGGCGGCCAGAGCGTGTCGGGCACCGACCAGCCGGGATCGACGGTTTCATCGGGATTGGCGGAGTGCTCCTGCGCCAGCTTCAGAAAGTCTGCTCCCTGCTTGAGCTGCTGGTACAGCTCATCGACTTCGACTTTAGCCGCGTCAAATGCCGGATCGTTCAGATCGGGGGTTGCTGTGATTGTGTCCGTGCCGGTGATCGGTGAGGTGACGGGCAGTAGCAGGAAGTACGCATGCGCCTGGAGCGAGCGTGGCGCCTCGCTGTCGGGCACAAGCCGCGTCTCGATCTGATCTTTCAGCAGCTCGACGCGCTGCTGACGGCGGATATGGCTGGCGAAGGCTGCCTCGGAAAACCCGACGGCAATGGTATGCTCGGCTTTGAGCACGCGCACCAGCTCGCTGTAGGCGTTGGAAAGGAGTGCCTGCGCCGACTCAGGCGCGGGCGTATCCGTCGCCGCTGGTCCTGCGTTGGTGCCTGCCGCTTCGTCTGCGTCGTGGCCGTGACCATCTTCACCGGGCGGCGCGGCCAGCGTCTTGATCAGCGTCGCGTTGACTTCGTGCTCATCGACGGCGATGCCTTCGTGGGCCGCGCCCTGCAAGACCAGCTCCTGGCCGATCCAGTGGTCGACCAGCGCGCTGTCGAGGCGACTACCCTGCACCTGTCGCAGCTCCTCTACGACCGCATCGCGCAACTGTATCGTCCGCTGCCGATCTTGCTCAAACAGCGCAGTAGTATCGCCTGCGCCGCTCATCAGCTCATCGTAGCGCCCGAGCTCGCTGTGCAGATACGCAAATTGCTGGGCCAGATCAAGCTCGACAAGCTCCCGGTACTGCCGTCGGCTGATCGTCTCGTCGCCCACCTGCGCCACCGGACGAGTTGCGACATAAAGCTGATCCCAGGCCACACGGGCAACGATCACCAACAGCAGCGCAATCCCCACCTCGATCACGATTTGACGTGTTCGGGATGGCTTCTTTATCGCCATGCAGCTCCTCCGCTTCGGCTTGTTCGTCGTGATACGGGCATAGCAAGCCGCCGGATAGCGGAACCGAGATCCCGCAACCCAGCGGCTATGACAGCTATGCGTATTGTAGCATGCTCGCGTCTGGCAGCCTGTTCTAGCGGCGCACTAGGGCCGCCATGCGCAGTGGATATGTGTGGAGTGACCGGCGTCGCCTGGGCCGAGCACTTCGTCCGCGCCCAGCTCGCGGCAATGCTGCTGGAAGGTGTTGTGCGGATAGGTATAGCTGACTTCCTGCCCGTTGACGCGGTCCACGTCAAAGGCGCGGCCCGCGTAGTGCAGCGAGGTTGAGCTGTGCGAGCCACCGGCGATCGACGTTACGCGGTAGGTGTGGTTGTAGCGCTCCTTGAGCTTTTGCATGCCGAAGAGCAGAGCGTGCTTGAGCGTGACGGTTCCGCCGGGCGCGGTGCCATAGTTGCTCCGGTTCGCTGCTCGGCCAGCAGCGGCATCGCGAATGTTATCGGCGGGCGTCGCGCCGTCGTCGCAGCCACAGCCAAGCGTGTATTCCAGCAGGTTAATGCCCCAGCCGTTATTGTAGCGGCTCAAGATCCACTGGGCATGCTCTCGGTCGGTGTTGGTGGCTTGCGCGCTAGGCACCAGCGCAAATACGCCCCAGGCCAATGTTGCGAAAAAGACGACACGAAGGGTACGCCAAACCATAGGGAGCCTCCTACTGGAGCGATGGGTCGATCCCGCCTGGATCGGTTGCACATCGCCATGCTGATCGAGTGTGCGGATTGTTTCGAGTGTAGCGCCAGCGCTGGCGTTGCAGGCCTGTACGCGATGGCTCTGTTGCCGTGGTAGAGATGTGTTTCCTGGCGACAGTCGCGTAGCATCTGTTATTAAGTGGCAAGTATAGCAGGCATATCTTATACGTGGCTAAACAAACCAGAGCCGAATCTTTAAAAAATCTAAAAATTAATGACCGGGTTGGTGCCGAGCCGCGGTTGCAATCGTCCTGAGTGGTGGGCGCTGAGTATGATATAGGACTGACGCAACCGAACAGATCCGCCTTCGACAGAGCGGCCCTGACTGGCTTTTTGTCGTGTGGCGCTGGCGCGACCGCGCGCATCTGACATGTTGCCAGGGAACAAAAGTACTTGCGGTACTCTGGACCAAAGTAATGGATGGACAGTTAGCACACGAGTACCTCGACCCACTGCGCTGATCCGTGATATTTCCCTGTATTGATGCGCCTGTTCTACGCTTACGGCTGCATGCCGTGGAGTATTCGACCATATCGTGATATAGCGATACATCGAATAGTTTGAAATAGTTAATTATCTGTTAATACTAGGCGAAAAATGGACCAGCGAGGGTTGTATAGAGATCTGATCCATGTGTATATTCACACTACCATAACGTTAGGGAGCATCTGATTGCTAAACTGGCGACAAGTAGGATTAGCCAGCGCAAACAGAGCATAGCGACGGATATAGAGACATAAACGACAGGTAAGCCAGACACCACCCATCTCGATGATTGGTGTCATCTTAGAGGCTATAGGGGTGTAGCCTCCGGCTAGCTCATCGTCTTAGGCTCTCTAGCAGTGGACAGCATGGATTCGGCGTGTTTCAAGGGGGTAAAGCATGGCCGCAAACATCATCCGCAAGCAACTTAATATTCTTCTGGTCCTGTTGATCCTTGGCGTTGGTTTTGCCACAACATACGGTGCTGCCGCGTCAGGTCAAAAGCCGCGAGGCGATACCAGCCTCGATCGACGGCATGAGCAGGTTGGGACCTGGCAATGTAGTGGAATCACCACCGCTCCGCACGGAACCGAGCGTCCGTATTACGGCCTGATGGAAAATGCGTGGACGCTCGACGGGCAGTGGTTGAAGGTTCACTTTGTCGAGCAAGACCCGATCACGCCTGAGCCGTTCATCGAAGACCAGTACTGGGGCTACACCGAGTCCACCGGCAAGCACGCGCGGACGATTATGACCAATGATGGCTCGTTCGGCGTGCTCGACTCAAACGGGTGGCAGCAAGACACGATGGTCTGGGACGGCACCTATACGACCGGCGGTGTCACGCTGGAGTTTACCGAAACCATCGAGCGCATCAAGGCCGAGCGCTACCGCTGGTACGGCGCGATCTCGCAGGACGGCACGGTTCTCGGCAGGTACGATCTGATCTGCAAACGTAAGTAACAAGCACCGTCGCACATATATTCCCCATCTAAGCAGATGGGGAATTTTTGTTTGCCGCGCCCGCTCGATCCGGCGATCGTGGCTTGCGATCAATGTGCGGCAAAGAACGCGGTGAGCGCGTCGAGGACAGGTGCTTTCCGCTCGTTGTGGAGCACATGGCTGATGCCCGGTAGGCATACATGGCTGGGCTACGCGAGCAGCGGCACGGCATGGAGCACCTCGGCATCGGTCATGATGCCGCCGGATGCCGGATCGGCTTGCAGCAGCACCGGACAGCCGATCTGTGGCAGGAGCGTGTCGATCTCGTAGCCCGCCGCGACGGTCGCGAAATCGTCGAGCAGCAATGTCAACATTGTCTGGCGCGGTAAGGTTGCTGGTAAGGTCGGGGTGGTATCTTAAGGTCAATGCACGTGTGCTTACCCCCACACTGCAACGAACCAGGCAGCGCGACGTGTCGCCAGCACACCCTCCAGCGATGCGTTCTGTTGCGGCTCCAGATGTATCGTCACCACCCCTTGCACGATACCTCCAAGCCCGAAGCCCTTGCCTGTGTTTGGATCGAAGCAGGTCTTGTAGCGCCTGTACACCCCCCTACCCCCTGTATAATGGCTCCTGAGAAGTCGCTGCATCTGAGCTGTTCAGAAGCCAGGCGAGTCAGCGGAGCGGGAGCATACAAAAACCGCTACCCCATGTGTTCGGCCCACCCCCCAGTCGGTCGAACGGCATGTTGTAGCGGCTGTGTATAGCATAGCATGGACGATGCACGACCGCAGCATAGCCGATCGTCCTGCGCTAATGGACATCGAGCACTATCCCGTTTTGTGACTTTTGGCTGCCGAGCCAACACTTCGTCGGCTGTAGCTGCTCAGCGCCACAAAGCCTATGCCACCAACAGCGCTCTCGATTCCTCGCTCACCCCGGCCTTGGCTCTGCTTTAGCCGACCAGGGCTGCATCTTTGCGTTGGGAATAATCGATGCAGGGTATGAAGCCTCATACCCTGCTGCTTAAAACGCCCGGCTGCTCCCAGCGCTGATCTACCGCGTGTTGGCGTAGAGAAAACGATAGGCGGTAAAGATCATCGCGACGCTATACTGGTCGAAGCCACGCCGATCCACGCGGTGGACCACGGCCCGCACGGCAACACGGGGCGCGGGACCGGCGGGCTCGGTTGCAAGCCGGACGACCAGAAACAGCTTCGCTCCCGGCTCGACCAGCCGCTCCAGCCTGAGGGCCAGACTATGCGCGCTAAGGTTGTCGAGCACGGTATGCTCTTCAAACGATTGCTGGTTCACATCCAGACCCCGTACGATGGCTGGGAAGGGGAGTTCGACGCGCAACAAGCTTCGTCGCTCCGTCTCCTGAAGAAGCGGCCCTGCCTGCGTGGTGGGTGTGAACGTATCGACCATGTGCTTGAACGATTGTGACGGCATAGCATCCATGTCCTTGCTCGACTATGCACGCATGATACCGGGCCTGGTCCTGCTGCGCATCGTCAAATACGATAATTGCAGTAGGCACAAATGTGCCGCGTAGCGCTGACCCGGCCCGAACAAGCAGCGCGTGCGGGATCTGGCGATCGAATGAGCTATATCCAGGTTTCAATTCTCCACGACCAGCGATCAGGGGTTGTGGATCAGGAAGCAGCGTTCCACCCTTTTCTCGCTTCCCCGGTTCTTGGCTCTTTCCTTGATCCGTTGTTCTCTTCAGCGCGGCAGCTTGGCAAGACCGTGGCGGTAGGCGTAGATCACCAGCTCAAGGCGATTGCTAACACCTACCTTATCAAAGATCGATGTCAGATGATGGCGGACGGTCGTTTCGCTGATGAAGAGACGCTCGCCGATCAGCTTGTTTTGCAGGCCCTCGCAGATCAAGGCGATCACTTCGCGCTCGCGATCGGTCAGCGCTGCCATTTTGGCCGATTCCGGGTTGATGGCGCTGGCGTCGCTACCCGGCAGCGTGCGACCGAGGACACGCGCCATCAGCGCACCGTCGAGCCACACCTCGCCAGCGTGGACTTTTTCGATCGCCTTAAGCAGGTCGTCGGCGGCCTTCTCTTTGAGCACCACGCCCATAGCACCCAGCCGAACCGCACGATGATGCTGCTCAGGATCGCGAACGCCCGTCAGCATCAGCACGCGCGCCTGGCTGGCAGTGGCGAAGAGCTCAGGGAGGATGTCAAGGCTACTCTCGCCGCCCAGATCCAGATCGAGCAGAATCAGATCGGGCTGCTCGCGACCGCTGAGCAGCAGCGCCTCGGCTGTGCTGGCAGCCTCGCCCACCACCGTCAGCCCAGGCCGACTTTCGATCAGCATCCGTAAGCCTGCCCGAACGATGGCATGGTCATCCACCACAAGAACCCGGACCGTATTGACATCGAGAGTAGTCATAAAAATGCCTCCATAGAGCATGTGTCTTGAGCGGGCTGGCGATGACAGCGGCCTGATGCTCACCACTACGCGATTCAACCCGCGCAATCTTCCAGCGCTGTCGCTCGTTCTATGAGCAAGTCTAGCTTAAAGCGCGTCCCGCTGCTTCCCGACTGTCGTGCTCGATCCCTACTGCATGCTCAAGACACGTCTGCGGACATCTCCTATCGTGCCCTGGACCTGAGACAGGGGATACGTGGGCGACACCCCACACCCTTGGCCTGACGGCGGACTATCGCGCGCTGCATTATTTGACACGTGGCAATTAGCGGCAAAGAGTCTGCGCGGGCATCCTGCGATGGGTGCTCGAACGATAATCGGCGAGGTCGTCGACGCACCAGATGACGTGCAGGTTGCCTCTTACATGACTACGTAGCGTGGTTTCAGAAGAATAAACGCTGAGATCGTCTAAAAGATGTGGGTC
The DNA here is from genome assembly GCA_036374795.1 of Herpetosiphonaceae bacterium. Taxonomy (NCBI): domain Bacteria; kingdom Bacillati; phylum Chloroflexota; class Chloroflexia; order Herpetosiphonales; family Herpetosiphonaceae; species Herpetosiphonaceae bacterium. Next base: position 37,161 of record DASUTC010000267.1, on the reverse strand, counting down.
ATGGGCATAATTTGTTATCTTTGGTATAGACACGCGAAGCTGGCTCTTGCGAACGATTGGCGTTACAATACACATCCAAACAAGGTCGGCGCTTTCCGCTCACGTTCTTTCGTAATATGTTCTGCCTCTTGACAAAGTGGCGCTATCTATGCTAGGATTAGATTGTTGACTAGTCAACAAAAAAGTGCTCCAGAGTATATGGAAGACCACAGTCTCGTGATATACCATCAACTTCAGCAGATCTACGTGCTGCTCGACGACGGCGATCGTCGTACCCTGCGGGCTGTCGGTCTTACCCCCACCCAATACAATCTGCTGCTCAAACTTGGCGTCCAGCCCGACGAAGGCCAGACGATCACCGAGCTGAGTCAGGCGCTGCTCTGTACACGCGGCAACATTACGCGGCTGGTACAGCGGCTAGCGCAACAAGGGCTGGTCCAATGCAATGGCGATAGCCGCGACCAACGTCTGGTGCGGGTTTCGCTCACCTCAACCGGCTCACAGCGTTTAGAGCAGGCCCAGGCTGCGCATACGGCCTCGCTTCGTCGTCGCCTCGGCTCACTCGATCCCGCAACGCAACAAAGCCTACACTCGCTGATGCAAACCGTGGCAACGCTTCTCACCAGTGATCTCGAAACCCATAGGATCGAGCATGGAGCGGCTCAGCCTGGGGAGTGAGCAATCGAGCGAGCGCGGAAGATACATACTGCCAGCGACAACGAAAGTTGTGCTCTAACGGTCACACCTGAATCTAAGGAGGCCACGCAATGATGCGGATACGTCGGCGTTGGAGTCGGAGCGAGGCGATAGATCCATTTCACTCCTCAGGGCATATGAACCGGGCGCGCTCCTCAAGGCAGCGCCGTGGCTTGCGCGGGCTGATGGTTGTATTGGCGGCGCTCGCCATGATCGTCCCCGGCGCGATGCGCGCGGATGCGCCAGTGACGAATCGGGCGAGTCTCAAGTCCGATCTCTGCTACCAGATCGCGACCGACCGATTTTTTGACGGGAATACCGGCAACAACAACCCCGCCAAGAGTCCTAACCTCTACGACAGCACTAAATCCAACTGGAAGCTCTACTGGGGCGGCGATTTTGCCGGTATCCAGCAAAAGCTAAGCTATCTGAAGGGCATGGGCGTTACGGCGATCTGGATCTCGCCGCACGTCGACAACATCGACAAGGCAGCGGTCTACGGCGGCGTGCCCAACGCTGGCTACCACGGCTACTGGACGCGCGACTTCATGAAGACCGAAGAGCACTTCGGGACGCTCACCGAGTTCGATAGCCTGATCTCGGCTGCTCATACCAACGGCATCAAGGTGATCATGGACTGGGCACCCAACCACACCAGCCCGGCCAATCCCAGCGACCCGAACTTCGCCGAGAAAGGCGCGCTCTACAATAACGGCACCTTCATGGGCGACTACATCAACGATCCCAACGGCTACTTCCACCACAACGGCGGCATCACCAACTGGGACGACCGCTACGAGACGCAGTACAAGAACCTGGCGGACCTGGCCGATTTCGAGCAGCAAAACGCGACGATCGATAACTACCTCAAGAATGCCGCCAACTACTGGATGAATCGCGGCGTGGACGGCATTCGCGTGGATGCGGTTAAGCATATGACCCAGGGCTGGCAGCGCTCCGCCGCCGATAAGCTGCTCAACAACAAGGATCATTTCTTGTTCGGCGAGTGGTACCTGGGCGGCTACAACGATCCGCTCTACAGCGACAACGTGCGCTTCTCCAACGACAGCGGCATCTCGGTGCTGGACTTCTACCTCAATATCGCTATGCGCGATACCTTTGGCAATGGCGTGAGCATGCGCAACCTCGATAATGCCATCACCAAAACCGGCGCGGACTACAAGTACAAAGAGAACCTGATCACGTTCATCGACAACCACGACATGTCGCGCTTTCTGACGCTCAGGAACAACACCACCTGGCTGCATCAGGCGCTCGCCTTTATGATGACCGTGCGCGGCACGCCCTGCATCTACTACGGCACCGAGCAGTATCTCCATAACGATACGAACGGCGGCGGCGATCCGTACAACCGCCCGATGATGCCCGGCTTCAGCACCACCACCACGGCGTATCAGGTGCTCAACAAGCTCTCCACGCTGCGGCAGGATCAGCCCGCGCTGGCCTTCGGCGGGCATCAGCAGCGCTGGCTCAACGACGATGTGTATATCTACGAGCGGCGCTTTTACAACGATGTCGTGCTAGTGGCGATCAACAAGTCGGCGATCAACTACAACGTCACCGGCCTGAACACCGCGCTTCCGCCGGGCACCTACACCGATCAGCTAACCGGCCTGCTGGGTGGATCGAGCATTACTGTCGGCAGCGGCACCGGCGGCAATAATCCGGTCACGGCCTTCAACCTGGGCGCGGGCAAAACTGTGGTCTGGTCGTACAAGGCTGGCGAGCCGTCCGTGCCGCAGCTTGGCAGCGTCGGGCCGGTGCTGACGCGCTCCGGCAACAAGGTGACGCTGGAAGGTCGGGGTTTCGGCACGTCGGGCACAGTCTATTTCGGCACCACGCCCGCATCGGTCGTAAGCTGGTCGGCGAACCGGATCGTCGTCACCGCGCCATCGGTCGCGTCTGGCAACACGCAGGTGAAGGTGACAACGGCGGGCGGCACCAGCAACACCTACGAGATCAAGGTGCTGAGCGGCGCTCAGGTGCCCGTCACCTTTACAGTCAAGAATGCCAGCCCCACCAGCTTCGGCGATTACATTTATCTGACCGGCAACGTCTATGAGCTGGGCAACTGGTCGACCAGCCGCTCGACGGCGATCGGCCCGATGGTCGCGCCGAGCTATCCCGACTGGTACATCACAACCAGCGTGCCCGCGTGCACCACGGTTCAGTTCAAATTCATCAAGATCACGTCGGGCGGCGCTGTGACGTGGGAGAATGGCGCTAACCATACGTACACCGCTCCATGCTCCGGCACCGGCAGCAGCACCGTGTGGTGGCAATACTGATTGTCGTCGAGGGCGGGGGACGTCCCCCGCCCTTCGGATTTGAAAACGAAAGGTTGGGCGTGATGAGCGCTGATCTGGCAGCAGGACTTTCGATCGCCTGTGCTGCCGGATCGCAGCGCTATGCTTGCGGTCGAGACGAGCACTCCCAACCTGGCGTAGGTTGTCCGCCCGGCAGCGTGGCAGGGCGGGCAATCGTGCGGCGCGCCTGCTCCCAGGCTGGCGCTCTGCTGCGTTAAGTCCTCAGCGTAGAATCAAGCAACCGTTTCGGAGCTTCGGAGACTCCGCGTGAGGACTAAGGAATCTTTGGGGAATAGACCCACCCCTGCCTGAGGGCGCAGCGGCTACGCCCTGTGTCCACAACCCTTCCCCCCAGGGGTTGCAGATCTTCCAATCGATGGTATGACCAATGCAGCCGCCCGCGCGAAGATAGCGGGCAATATTTGCCTGCGAGGATGAGCTGGAGCGCGATCGAAGCAGGTGCTTGTTGACGACAGCGCCTACCGTCGAACGGTGGCACGTACGCTGGTAGAGCTACGAGGGCTGCTAGGAGATAGTCCTTTGGGTCAATCGGGCCTAGTTCTTCTGGTTGGAGTAATTTTTTACTTGTGTTAAACATTTCGATACTCTATAATGAACGTGTCGGCCCGGATGATCCATGCACCATCGTATGTGGTGTTCCCCTAAGGTACGTCGATGGTTAATGGTTATTCGTTGATCACTTCCGTTCCCAACGGTTAACACGAGCAGCAGAACACAACCGGTGTTTTTCTGGTTAACCTGTATGTGGGTGGCGAGCGCCCTCCAAGCTCGCAGGTGTGATATGACCCTGGCCCATCTTGTGTACCGCATCGCCTCCGACCCATCCTTCGCCGCTCAGTTTGTTCAGGAGCCACAGGCAGCGATGATGGCCTCTGGCTTGGTGCTGGACGACGAAGCCGCTGCTACGGTCCTTGCCATGCTCGGTGATCGCTCACGTATACACCAGCTATGCTCGCTCGATACCAGTCCAGAGGCGTGGCAGTGGTACACCCCCCAGCTTAAAGCGTAGTCGTACATTAACGTGATAGCGGATGCTTTAGAAGCCTTGTGGGCTGCGGCGGAAATCGACGCGGCCTATCTGTCTGTCATACGCGCAACGCTCCAGCCGGTGATCGAGGATCGATCATCGGATCAGCAGCCTTCCGGATCGTTGAGCGACCTTGCTGAGCTGTGTTGCCTGGCGACCGGCGGCGATCGGCGGCGAACTGAGCGCTTTGCACTTGCCTGGAAGATACTGTACACCGCGCTCTATATGCTCGATAGTGTTGAAGATGGCGATGTGCGCGACGCGCCCTGGGCGCAGTGGGGAGCGGGGCCAGCGATTAATATTTCGACTGGCCTGCTTGCCAGCGCGGGCGCGATGCTGAGCAATCTGGAACAGACAGGCGTCGGCGCTGATACAGCTCAAGCGGTCCGGCTGGATTTTTTTCAGACGCTGCTGGACCTGACCGCCGGGCAGCACGCCGACCTGACGCTTCAACAGCCGACGCTGGAGCAGCGCTGGCGGATCGCGCAGGCGAAGTCGGGCGCGTTGTTTGGCCTGGCGTGCCGCTCCGGCGCTCGTCTGGCAAACGCCGAGCGCGGCGTGGTCGATCAGCTCAGCGAGTTTGGGCAGACGCTGGGCGTGCTGATCCAGATTGGCGACGACATCGACGGCCTCTGGGCGAAGCACGGGCAGGCGAGCGATCTCCTGGCGGGCGACCGCTGGACGCTGCCCGTGGCGTATGCGATGAGCGTCTTACCCGCCGCCGAACGCGAGCGGCTACACCGGCTGCTGCGCGCGACCGGCACGGATTCGGGAGCTGAGGCGGAAGCGCGATCACAGATCGTGGCGGCAGGAGCGATCCTCTACCTTACGACGGAGGCGCGGCGGCTACACCGGCAGGCCCATGCGGCGCTGCTACAGGCTGTGCCACGTTCGGCAGCCAGCGATGGATTGCTGCGGCTGCTGGATGCATACACACCGCTCAAAGACCTATGAAACACTTGCGCATCCAATATTGGAGCATGGTTGCTCCGTTTACACTGGCATTAGCGACATTGCTCCTGAGCGCATGGGTGGTGTGGCAGTTTACGCCCTTTCCTTACACAGGCGTAACCTGGGCTGAGCCGGGCGGAATCGTCGAGGTTGTCGATCCACGGGGACCGGCGGCTGGCTGGGTGCTGCCGGGCGATCGGATCCTGGCGATCAACGACGTGCCGCTCTGGGAGATCCGGCGCCTACCGATGAAACGGGTCGGCGACAGCTTGCAGTTCGCGATCGAGCGGGACGGCGCGCGCCATATTGTGCTGGTCAGCCTGGTCGCGCCGCCGCTGCCGATCTTCGTGCGCGATCTGATGCCCTTCTTGATCGCGCTGCCCTTCTGGCTGCTCAGCGTGCTTGTGGTAGCGTTTTCGCCGCAGGGGCGGCAGCGCTGGCTGGTATTCGTCTTCGGGCAAGTCACCAGCCTGATGCTGACGATCGGCTCGGTATCGGGGATGGGTCCACTATGGACGGCCCGGCTGTTCGGCGTGCTGATGTGGTGGTTCGGCCCGCTGGCAATCCTCTTTCACCTTTATTTTCCAACGTATCTCTTTCGGCGTGCTGCGCGCTGGCTATGGCCGATCCTGTGCGGCATCGCGATCGTGGGGAGTCTGCCAGAGCTGCTCGGCGATCCGGTTGTGCTGCGGGCGGAAGTGCCGCTGCTCTACACCTTACGCCTGCTGTGGCTGGCCGGGTGTCTGCTGGGGATGGTGCTGGTGCTCGTGCAGACCTACCGGCGCGCTGCCTCGCCGATGACCCAGCGACATATCGGCGTGGTAGCCGTCGGCGGAGCGGTAGCCTTCTTGCCGCTGCTGATGCTGTCGCTGCTGCCGAGCGCGCTGCTGGGACAGCCGCTACTGCCGTATGAGCTGGCGTTTCTGTTTCTGCTGCTGCTGCCGCTGACGTACGGCTATGCGATCTTCCGCTACCGGCTGATGCACCTCGATCGGAATGTCAGCCGGGGAGCTGCCGTGATCCTGGTGATCACCCTGCTGGGCGCAATGTACCTGACGCTGTACGCCGTGCTGCTGCCGCTGCTGCCGCTGAGCATCTGGCGCGACCAACTGATTACGTTTGTGATCGCCATGCTCCTGGCGGCGACGGTCGGGCCGACCCATCGCAGCCTTCAGCGGATCGTCGACCGGCTGCTCTATGGCGGCTGGTACGATTACCGCTCCGCCGTGCAAAGCGTGAGCCAGTCGTTCGAGCAGGTGACGAACAGCACAACGCTGGCGCAAAACTTGTGCGAGGCCGTCCAGACGGTGATGCAGCTTGAGTGGGCCAGCCTGCTGGTATTCGAGCATAGCGGCGCGCTACGCACAACGGTGATCTCCGGCACGGCCTGCGCCGAGCACGAGATCGGTACGGCCTGGCCGTCTGATGGGAGCCAGATCATCGAGTTTTTTCGCCAGCATCAGCACCCTGTAGATAGCGCCACCTTGCGCTCGCTGCTGACCGACAGACATCTGGCTTCGGCGGATCGGTGTATGCTGGATTGTGCTAAGACCCAGTTGTGGCTGCCGCTGGTCGCGACAGATCGGCTGGTCGGGCTGTTCGTGTTAGGTCCCAAGCGCGGCAGCTATACCCTGGACGTAACCGATCGCGAAATCTTGCAGACCATCGCGCGACAAGCCAGCATAGCCGTGCAGAACGTGCAGCTGATCGTCGAGCTGCGCCAGCGAGCGCTGGATAGCGAGCGCGTCCACCAGCAGCTTTTACGGGTGCGCGAGGCGGAGCGCAGCCATATGGCGCGCGAGCTACACGATGAGGTGATTCAAGAGCTGATCGCGCTGAACTATCACCTGGCCGAGCTACGGTCGATCATGCCACAGGAGCATAGCCAGTACCTCGCGCCTTTGCAGGAGCATGTGCGGCAGATCGTCGGGGATGTGCGCCGCTTATGCGCGGACCTGCGACCGCCTGCGCTAGATAGCCTGGGGCTGGTGGCAGCAATTCGGTTTCGCATCCGGGCCGTGCAGCAGCACGCGCCGTTCTCGATTCGCTTGCTCGTTCAAGGCGACGAAGCGCAGCCGCTCCCTGACGAGGTAGCGCTGTGTCTCTTCCGGGTGGTACAGGAGGCGCTGAGCAACGTGCAGAAGCACGCGGTGGCGAGCCATGTTGAGATTTGCCTGGCGCTTGGCGAGGAGGCGGTATGGCTGTCGATCGCCGATGATGGCCGTGGCTTCCGGGTGCCGGGCCATTTGGAGCGATTGCTTGATGAACAACATTTTGGTCTGATTGGGCTGCGCGAACGTCTGGAGCTGGTGCAGGGCACACTCGAAGTAATGTCCGCGCCGGGACAGGGGACGACGGTACGAGTCTGGGTGCCGCTCCCATCAGCCGCGCGTCAGGTACATGGAAAGGATGCCGTACATGATCGAAGAGTGGCAGCCGTCGAGTAGCTCGATGGTGCAGCAGCGGGTCATTCGCGTCGTCGTAGCGGACGATCATCCGGTTGTGCGCAACGGGATTGTCCACGAGCTGGCGCGACAGCCTGATATCGAGGTGCTGGGCACTGCCGAGAACGGCAATGTCGCGCTGCATCTGGTGTCGATGATCCAGCCGGATGTGCTGGTGACGGATCTGAACATGCCCGGCCTGCGCGCGGTCGATGTGGTGCGCCGGGCACGGACGCTGCCGGTACCGCCCAACATTCTGATCCTCACGGCCTACGCCGAGTTGGACTATGTGCAGACGTTCATGGACGCAGGCGCGACCGGCTATCTGCTGAAAGAAGAAGATCCTTCGGCGATCTCCGCTGCGGTGCGCTCGGTGGCGCGGGGCGAGCCCTGGCTAAGCTCAAGGGTTGCGGGCGGTAGGTTCGATCAGCGGGTGCGCGGCTCAGGAGAACCGGCGCAGCCGCTCTTGAGTATGCGCGGGCTGGATGTTTTACGTTTGGTGGTGGAGGGCAAGACCAATCAAGAGATCGGCATTGCGCTGGGGATCAGCGAAAAAACGGTGGAGAAACATCTGGCTGAAGTGTACGTGAAGCTCGGTGTGTCGTCGCGGGTGGAGGCCGCCGTGCGCGCTGTCCGTGAGGGCCTGGTGTAGCGCCGCCGCGCCGTGCTTCTGCGCCCCGGCTCACACAACGCCTGTGTACGCCGGGGCGTTTCTTATATCCGCGCTGCCTCGATCATCGCGGCCCTCCTGCCGTAAAGCGGCATGGCATCGGCGTTGCTATGCCAGCCTTGCGGCTGATGATCGAGATGATGGAGAGGGGCCAACGATGAAGCATCCAAAGACTCTGGCACTGATTATGGCGGGCGGCGAAGGCAACCGGATGGAACTCTTGACCAAGGACCGGGCGAAGCCAGCGCTGCCGTATGCGGGCGTGTACCGCCTGTTGGATTTTCCGCTCAGCAATTGTATGCATAGCGGCATTTCGCATGTGTGGGTCATCGAGCAGTTCTTGCCGCACTCGCTCAACGATCATCTGGCGAATGGCAGGCCGTGGGATCTCGACCGAACCTACGGCGGGCTGCGGATTATGCCGCCGCATATCGGCACCCAGGAGGGCGGCTGGCACCGAGGCAACGCCGATGCGATCCACCGCAACGCGCGCTTTATCCGCGAGTTCAACCCCGATCTTTTGCTGGTGCTCAGCGCCGATCATGTCTACAAGCTCGACTACAACAGCGTGATCGAGCGGCATATCGAGCGTCAGGCCGATGTCACGATGGTGACAACCGAAGTGCCGATCGAGGAGGCCGGACGCTTCGGGACGGTGCGGATCGACGAGCAGGGCAGGGTGACGGATTTTGAGTACAAGCCCGACACGCCGCGCAGCACCACGGTGACAGCCGAGGTCTTCGTGTATAACGCCGCCGTGCTGCTCGATACGCTTGACGAGCTGGCCGCGCGTGGGCCGAGCGACGACGAAGAATCCTCGGCGCTCAAAGACTTCGGCCATGAGCTGATCCCGATGCTGGTGGAGCGTGGGCGGGCGTACTCGTACCCGCTTGAGGGCTATTGGCGCGATCTGGGAACGATCGAGTCGTACTGGCGGTCGCATATGGATCTGCTGGCGGATGAGCCGCTGCTCGATCTGGATCAGCCGGAGTGGCCGATCTTGACCTATGGCGTGCAGCGAATGCCCGCACGGATCGAGCGGCCCGCGCGGATCGAGAACAGCCTGATCGCGCCCGGCTGCCTGATCCGGGGCCGCGTGGTTGATTCGGTGCTTGCTCCGGGTGTGGTCGTGGAACAGGGTGCCGAGGTGTCGCACGCGATTGTGTTCAGCGATGTGCGGATCGCCACGGGGGCCAAGGTGGCATATAGCATTCTGGACAGCGATGCGCGGATTGGCGAGGGAGCCCGAATCGGCGAGGAGCCACAGGCGGGAGCCCAACCAAACATAACGCTGGTGGGCGCGCGGGCCAGCGTCGCGGCGGGCACGACCATTGCGGCGGGTGAGCGAGTGGAGTCGAGCACAGAATACGGAGCGGCTCAGCACGCGGCAGCGGTCGGCGCTGAGCGGTGACGTGCTCGTGCCGCCTTCGTCTGCTCCAGTCGGCGGCGGTATCTGCGCTGGCGCGCCTGGGCCTCCAGACGCTTGATCTGGAGGCCCTTTGCGTCGTGACAACGCAGCGCGCCGCTGGCTGCCGGACTACACGCTTCCAGATTGCTCAAGGAAGGAAGCGGAGACGGCAGTGGTACTCTGGATTGACCAGCGTACTATCGTGTACCTTCGGCGTGTCGACACAATCCAATGGGAGCGCTCCCATGCATTTGTGCCGAATATGACTTGTCCGGCAGCGTGAAAAGCACATCAGTTCACCGATAGTCCCGGTTAAAAGAGTTTAAAATTGGTTGAAAGTACTATTCAACGCTTAGTACCAAAGAACTACCATTTTTATTGACTTTTACTTTTGCCTATGATAGATTCGTTCTTGTCCAATAGAGTGTTCTACCAACTACACCCTACTTACAACAAGTGAATATCTCAACTCGTTGTAGATACGATCCCCCCAATCTACCACGGGTCACTCTCTATGCACATGTTGTATGGCAGGGTTGGAACCGTGTACCCCCTGGCTACCCGGGAAGCCTGGTGGTGCTGAAAAACATGGTGGAACACGCGTTAATACGGACATACCTATATCGGAGGTTAGACAGCATGAAACGTTTCGCAGGCTTGTTCGTGTCCGGTCTGTTGCTTTCGGCGAGTGTTCTGGTGGGCGGTCAGGCCGAAGCTTCAACGGCGAAGTTCATTCCGGCTCAGGGGAAGGCAATCGAAAATCAGTACATCGTGGTGTTGAAAGAGGGAGCCAACCCGCGCGCAGTGGCCGCTGTGGCAGGCGTGACCCCGAAGTATGAGTACGATGCGGTGTTGAATGGCTTCGCCGCCGAACTCAATGCGGGTCAGCTCAATGCCCTCCAGAACAACCCCAACGTAGACTACATCGAGCAGGATGCGGAAGTCACGCTTAACACGACGCAGACGGGCGCGACCTGGGGCCTGGACCGCATCGATCAGCGCTATCTGCCGCTCAACGGCACCTACAACTATACTCGCACGGGCAGCGGCGTGCGCGCCTACATCATCGACACCGGCGTCTACAAGCACGCCAACTTCGGTGGGCGCGTGGTCGATGGCTACGACGCAGTTGACGGCTCGCTCCCGGCAGCGGATTGCAACGGTCACGGCACGCACGTGGCGGGCACCGTCGGCAGCGCGACCTACGGCGTCGCCAAGGGCGTGACGATTGTAGCGGTGCGCGTGCTGGATTGCAACGGCTCCGGCACCTGGTCGGGCGTCATCGCGGGCATGAACTGGGTTGCCAACAACCGCGTGCTCCCGGCAGTGGCGAACATGTCGCTGGGCGGCGGCGCGAACACCTCGGTCGATAGCGCGGCGACCAACATGGTCAACCGGGGCGTCACCACGGTCGTGGCCGCTGGCAACAGCAACGCCAACGCCTGCAACTACTCGCCCGCCCGCGCCAGCGGCGTGCTAACGGTTGCCGCGTCGGCCAGCAACGACTCCAAGGCGTCGTTCTCGAACTACGGCTCGTGCGTCGAGCTGTACGCGCCGGGCGTGAGCATCACCTCGACCTGGAACAACGGCGGCACGAACACGATCAGCGGCACCTCGATGGCCTCGCCGCACGTCGCGGGCGTTGCAGCGCTCTACCTGCAAGGCAGCACCGCCACGCCGTCAACGGTCAACAACTGGATCATCACCAACGCCACCACGAACGTGATCACGGGCAACCCGACGGGCACGCCGAACCGCCTGCTCTACAAGTCGACCCTCTAATCCGTTCGGCTAGTGGAACCGCTAAGAGCCGCAGCACTGCTGCGGCTCTTTGGTTTAGCATCGCAGCAGTGCCATGTGTCCTCACAGAGGGCCGAGATCGCACCACACCGCTCCACCGTGCGGCGGCGCTGATCGATCTTCCGTTTCATCGCCAGATATAAAGTCGCTGATGATCTCCAGTTTCATCGCCGGATACAAAGAATACCAGGATTCCTCCAGGCCGAGGAAGCCGTGATACCAGGAGGTACCATGAAACGATTTGCAGGGCTGTTTGTGTCGGGACTCATGCTCGCGGCCAGCGTTGTGGTCGGCGGCCAGGCCGAGGCATCGACGGCCAGGGTCATCCCGGCACAGGGCAAGGCCATCGACAATCAGTACATCGTGGTGCTGAAAGCGGGCGCGAGTCCTCAGTCGGTGGCGGCAGTGGCAGCCGTACACCCAACCTACGTCTACGAGTCGGCGCTCAACGGCTTCGCGGCGGAACTCAACGCGGGTCAGCTCACTGCCCTCCAGCGCAATCCCAGCGTCGATTACATCGAGCAGGACGGCGAAGTCTCGATCAATGCGACGCAATACATGGACGCAAACGGCGATCCGTGGGGCCTGGATCGCATCGATCAGCGCTATCTGCCGTTGTCGGGCACCTACACCTACAACACGCTGGCCTCGAATGTATCGGCCTACGTGATCGACACCGGCATTCACACGGCTCATGGCGACTTCGGCGGTCGCGCGACGAACGTGTACGACGCGCTGGGCGGCACCGGCAACGACTGTAACGGTCACGGCACGCACCTGGCGGGTACGATCGGCGGCCTGACCTGGGGCGTGGCGAAGGGCGTCAGGCTGCGCGGCGTGCGCGTGCTCGACTGTAACGGATCGGGGACGTATTCGGGCGTGATCGCCGGTATCGACTGGGTGCGCGTGAATGCGGTCAGGCCCGCGGTGGCAAACCTCTCGCTGGGCGGCGGCGCGAACACCTCCGTCGATACTGCCGTCAACAACCTGGCAAACTCCGGCGTCTTCGTCGCGGTGGCAGCCGGTGGCAGCGGCGGGAGCGCCTGCAACTACTCACCCGCTCGCGCGGCGGGCGCGTACACCGTGGCCGCCTCCGATCGCAATGACAACCGGGCCTCGTTCAGCAACTACGGCTCGTGCGTTGACATCTACGCGCCGGGCGTGAGCATCAAGTCGACCTGGCTCAACTACGGCGTCAACACGCTGAGCGGCACCTCGATGGCGACCGCGCACGTGACAGGCTGTGCCGCCAAGTACAAGGCGGTCTATGGCGACGCGGCGACGACCACGGTTGCCGGCTGGCTGAGCAATAACGCGACCAAGAACGTGATCAAGAATAACCCGACCGGCACCCCGAATGCGCTGGTCTTCTGCAACCAGTAGCCGACGCCAGAGCAGCGGCGGGCTGTGACCACCATCGCCCGCCACGCAAAAGTGAACCCCCCTGACGGATCTGTCCCCCCAAATGCGCGGGTCGATCAACCTATAGGAGGAGTCACGATGAAACGTTTGGCAGGGCTGTTTATGTCGGGACTGATGCTGGCGGCTAGCGTGCTGGTCGGTGGTCAGGCCGAGGCCTCACCGGCGAGGGTCATCCCGGCGCAGGGCAAGGCGCTCGAAAACCAGTATATCGTGGTGTTGAAGGAGGGTGCCAACCCGCGCGCAGTAGCCGCTGTGGCAGGTGTTACCCCGAAGTATGAGTATGACGCGGTGCTCAACGGCTTCGCGGCGGCGTTGAACGCGGGCCAGCTCGCGGCGCTCCAGCACCATCCCAGCGTCGACTACATCGAGCAGGATGCCGAGGTTTCGATCACCACAACGCAGCCCGTGGGCGCGGGCCAGTGGGGCCTGGATCGCATCGATCAGCGCTATCTGCCGCTCGACGGCACCTACACCTACAACGCCACCGGCAACGGCGTGCGCGCCTACGTCATCGACAGCGGTATCAACAAGCACCCCGACTTCGGCGGGCGCGTGATCGATGGCTACGACGCGGTCGACGGCTCGCTCCCGGCAGCGGACTGTCACGGCCAAGGCACGAATGTCGCGGGCATCGTCGGCAGCGCGACCTACGGCGTGGCGAAGGGTGTGACGCTGGTCGCGGTGCGCGTGATCAATTGCAGCGGCAGCGGCAGCTATGCGGGCGTGATCGCTGGCATGAACTGGGTGGCGACCAACGCGGTCAAGCCTGCGGTGGCGAACATATCGCTGGGCAGCGCTGCGAACACCTCGGTGGATAGCGCGGCGACCAACATGGTCAATCAAGGCATCACCGTAGCGGTCGCGGCGGGCAGCAGTAACAGCGATGCCTGCAACTACTCACCGGCCCGCGCCAGCGGCGTGCTGACCGTTACTACGTCGGATCGCACTGATACCAGGGCGTCGTACTCGAACTACGGCCCCTGCGTCGAGATCTACGCGCCGGGCGTGGGCATCACCTCGGTTTCAGGCACGATCAGCACCTCCTCGATGGCCGCGCCACACGTCGCGGGCGTTGCCGCGCTCTACCTGCAAGGCGATCCAGGCGCGTCACCGGCGACGGTCAATAGCTGGATCATCAACAATGCGACGGTCGGCGTGATCAAGAGCAACCCGCCCAGTACGCCCAACCGCCTGCTCTACAAATCGACGCTCTAACATCGATTGGTTATCGTATCAGCAGGGCTGCACCAACGACGTTGCAGCTTGTCGGTACATATCGATGGAAAGCAACAGAACAAAGGAGGACCTATGAAACGGATAGCTGGACTATGGGTAGCGAGCATGATGCTGGCGGCCAGCGTGCTGGTCGGCGGTCAGGCCGAGGCCGCGACCGCGAAGATCATCCCCGCCCAGGGCAAGGCGCTCGAAAACCAGTACATCGTGGTGCTGAAGGACGGGGCCAATCCCCGGTCGGTAGCAGCAGTGGCAGGCGTGCAGCCCAGGCACATCTACGAGTCGGCGCTCAACGGCTTCGCGGCGGCGCTGAACCAGGGCCAGCTCGCGGCGCTGCAGCACAACCCCAATGTCGACTACATCGAGCAGGACAGTGAAGTCTCGATCCAGACGACGCAGACCGTGGGCACGGGCCAGTGGGGCCTCGATCGCATCGACCAGCGCGCCCTGCCGCTGTCGGGCACCTACACCTACAACACGACCGCCTCGAACGTGACGGCCTACGTGATCGATACGGGCATCACGATGCACACTAACTTCGGCGGACGCGCCGCCGTGGCCTACGACGCGATCGGCGGCAACGGCATCGACTGTAACGGCCACGGCACCTTTATGGCGGGCATCATTGGCAGCGCGACCTGGGGCGTGGCGAAGGGTGTGAAGCTGCGCGGCGTGCGCGTGCTCAATTGCAGCGGCTCCGGCGCATACGCCGATGTGATCGAGGGCATCGATTGGGTGCGCGCCAACGCGATCAAGCCTGCGGTCGCCAATATCACCCTTGGCGGCGGCGCGAACACCTCGGTCGATACCGCCGTCAACAACCTGGCGAACTCCGGCGTCTTCGTCGCGGTAGTCGCGGGCAGCAGCAACGCGAATGCCTGCAACTACTCGCCCGCGCGCGCGGCCAATGCGTACACGGTTTCGGCCTCGGATAGGACCGACACCAAAGCTTCGTTCACCAACTACGGCTCGTGTGTGGATAGCTACTCGCCCGGCGTGAGCATCACCTCGACCTGGTACACCAGCACCACCGCGACCAACACGATCAGCGGCACGTCGGTAGCGACCTCGCACGTGACGGGCGTGGCCGCACTGTACCTGAGCACGAACCCGGCGGCCTCGACGGCGACGGTGACAAACTGGCTGAACACCAACGCCACCGCTGGCGTGATCAAGAGCAATCCAACAGGCACGCCCAACCGTCTGGTCTACAAATCGACGCTCTAATCGATCGGTCAGTGGGAACGTCAGGGCTGCAACATGTGTGTTGCAGCCCTGCGCTACGCATCGTCACAGCGCAACAGAACATGTGCATCACCGGCAAGGAGCAACTATGAAACGGATAGCAGGACTATTGGTAGCGAGCATGATGCTGGCGGCCAGCATGGCGGTCGGCGGTCAGGCCGAGGCCGCGACCGCGAAGATCATCCCGGCCAAAGAGCGGGGGATCGAGAACCAGTACATCGTGGTGCTGAAGGAGGGAGCCAATCCCCGGTCGGTGGCGGCGGTGGCGGGCGTGCAGCCCAAGCACGTCTACGAGTCGGCGCTCAACGGCTTCGCGGCGGCGCTGAACCAGGGCCAGCTCGCGGCGCTGCAGCACAATCCCAGCGTGGACTACATCGAGCAGGATGGCGAAGTCTCGATCAACACGACGCAGACGGTGGGTGCGGGCCAGTGGGGCCTCGATCGCATCGACCAGCGCTATCTGCCGCTGTCGGGCACCTACACCTACAACACGACCGCCTCGACTGTATCGGCCTACGTGATCGATACGGGCATCACCCTGCACAGCGACTTCGGCAATCGCGCGACCGTGGCCTACGACGCGATCGGCGGCAACGGCATCGACTGTAACGGCCACGGCACCTTTATGGCGGGCGTGATCGGCAGCGCGACCTGGGGCGTGGCGAAGGGTGTGAAGCTGCGCGGCGTGCGCGTGCTCAATTGCAGCGGCTCCGGCTCGTGGTCGAGTGTGATCGCGGGGATCGACTGGGTGCGCGCCAATGCGGTCAAGCCTGCGGTCGCGAATATCACCGCCGGTGGCAGCGCGAACGCCTCGGTCGACTTCGCCGTCAACAACCTGGCGAACTCCGGCGTCTTCGTCGGAGTGATCGCGGGCAGCAACAATTCCGATGCCTGCAACTTCTCGCCCGCGCGCGCGGCCAATGCGTACGCGGTTGCGGCCTCGGATAGGACCGACACCCGACACTCGGCCTCCAACTTTGGCTCATGCGTCGACATCTACTCGCCCGGCATCAACATCACATCGACGTGGTACACCAGCCCCACGGCGACGATGACCCTGAGCGGCACGTCGGCGGCGGCATCGCACGTGACGGGCGTGGCCGCGCTGTACGTGAGCACGAACCCGGCGGCCTCGGCGGCGACGGTGACAAACTGGCTGAACACCAACGCGACGGTCGCGGTGATCCAGAACAATCCGCCGGGCACGCCCAATCGCCTGGTCTACAAATCGACGCTCTAATCGATCGGTCAGTGGGAACGTCAAGGCTGCAACACACATGTTGCAGCTTTGCGCTACGCAGCGCTGCGCGCGTAATGAGCAAGGAGGACCCATGAAACGGATAGCAGGACTATTGGTAGCGGGCTTGATGCTGGCGGCCAGCGTGCTGATCGGTGCTCAGGCTGAGGCGCAGGGGAAGGTGCTCGAAAACCAGTACATCGTGGTGCTGAAGGACGGGGCCAATCCCCGGTCGGTGGCGGCAGTGGCGGGTATCAGCCCAGCCTATATCTACGAGTCGGCGCTCAACGGCTTCGCGGCGGCGCTGAACGCGGGCCAGCTCGCGGCGCTGCAACAGCATCCCAAGGTCGTCGCGATTGAATCGGATCAGACGATCGCGACCAGCAGCCAGGGCCGGATCGAGCAGAGCAGCCAGCCGCTCGCGGCGACGGACAGCACGATTAGCTCGGCGGCGAACGTGTCGGCGTATGTAATCGATACCGGCATCTACGTCACGCATCCCGATTTCGGCGGTCGCGCGATCAATGTGTATGACGCGCTGGGCGGCACGGGTCAGGACTGTAACGGTCACGGCACGCATACCGCCAGCGTGCTCGGCGGCACGACCTGGGGCGTGGCGAAAGATGTGAAGCTGCGCGGCGTGCGGGTCTTCGATTGCAGCGGCAGCGGCAGCTATTCGGGGATGATCGCGGGCGTGAACTATGTGGCGAGCAACGCGGTGCGGCCTGCGGTGGCGAATATGTCGTTTGCCGGTGCCGCGAACTCGTCATTGGATACCGCCGTCACGAACATGGTCAATCGCGGGATTGTCACGGTGGTTGCGGCGGGCGACAACAACGCCAACGCCTGCAATTATTCGCCGGCTCGCGCCTCAGGCGTGATCACGGTCGGCGCTTCGACGACCAGCAATACCAAGGCTGCGTACTCGAACTATGGATCGTGTGTGGAAGTGTACGCGCCTGGAACCAGAACCGCAGCCTGGCCTCCGAGCGGCACCAATACGATCAGCGGTACGGGCGTCGCGGCGGCCTATGTTTCGGGCTGCGTCGCCAAGTATCTTGGCATGAATCCAGGCGCAACGCCTGCCCAGGTTTCAAACTGGGTGATCAGCAACTCGCGGCTGTTCGGCACGATTCGGATCTTTACCTGTCCGATCTAGCCTGGTTTCGAGTTCCAGGTTTCGGGTTCTTGGTTCTCTTGTTCCTTTGTTCTTTCGTCTCCGGCATTTCGGAGCTATGCGGGGCTGCGACTCGTTTGAATCGCAGCCCTCGCTATGCAGCTTGCTTGCCCGCAACTGGCAATTTTGGAGGCACCATGCAGGGTTTTGTTGGTCTTTTTGCCTGCGTCTTTCTGGCGATCGGCGCGCTGACGGCGAACTCGTTGGCCGCTGCTCCCGCGAAGATGCTCCCAGCCTCATCCGGTAAGCCAATCCCCGATCAGTACATCGTGGTGCTGAAGGACGGGGCCAGTCCCCGGTCGGTGGCGGCGGTGGCGAGCGTGCGGCCCAAGCATGTCTACGAGTCGGCGCTCAACGGCTTCGCGGCGGCGCTGAACGCGGGCCAGCTCGCGGCGCTCCAGCGCCATCCCTCTGTAGACTACATCGAGCAGGATCGGGAATTTACCATTGCCGCGACGCAGACGGTGGGCGCGGGCCAGTGGGGCCTGGATCGCATCGACCAGCGCGCGCTGCCGCTCAACGGCAGCTATAGCTACACCGCGACGGGCGCGGGCGTGACGGCCTATATCATCAGCACGGGCATTCTTCCCAGCCACGCCGATTTCGGCGGACGGGCGGCCATCGCCTTTGATGCGTACGGCGGCAGCGGCACGGACTGTAACGGCTGGGGCACGCATCTCGCGGGCGTCGTCGGCGGCACAACCTACGGCGTGGCGAAGAGCGTCAATCTGCGCGGCGTGCGCGTGCTCAACTGCTCGTATTACGGCGATGTGACGGGTACGTATGCCGCGCTGATCACGGGACTCGACTGGGTCAGTGCCAACGCGGTCAGACCGGCGGCGGCGGTTGTCGTTTCGGCTGCCAGCGCTTCTAGCTCTGCGGTGTACGATGCGCTGACGCGGATGCTTGCCTCCGGCATCTTCGTCACGGTCCCGGCTGGCGATAGCGGCGGCGATGCATGCTCCGGCACGCTGGCGAGTCACAGCGGCGTGTATACCGCGACGGCATCCGATCGCAACGACTACAGGCCGGCGTTTGCCAACTATGGCTCGTGCGTCGACATCTACGCGCCCGGCGTGAGCATCACCTCGGCCTGGAACAACGGCGGCACCAGCAGCTTCACCAGCACGATCGTCTCGGCGGGGCATGTGCTGGGCTGTGTCGCCAAGTACAAGAGCGCCTACGGAGAGGCAGCGCCGTCGACGATCGCGACGTGGCTCAACAGCAACGCCACGACCGGCGCGATCCGCAATAATCTGCTGCCGACGCCAAACCGGCTGCTCTACTGCCCACTGTAATCTGCTCTACAACCGCGCGAGAACGGTGAGCAGGGCTGGGATTGGCAGCCCTGCTCGTTTCCGCGCTACAGCTCAGGGAGCAGGCCCAGCGCCCGCAGCAGCCCAGCAGTATCCCAGACATTCAGGCCATGCGTTACTTTGCCGTCCTCGATCGTCAGCAGCGACACGCCCTGAACCCTGATTCGTCGGCCAGTCGGCGGGATGCGCATCAGCGTGCCGTGATGGGTGCCAGTCATCGTCCAAGAGAGCGCCGCCCGGCTGTCCTGAACGATCGCCTCGCCCGTGAAATGGAGATCGGGAAAGGCCCGGATGTAGCTTGTCAGCACACGGATGCGCCCTTGTGGCCCGTGCTGCGGCTGCCCCTGCCCTACATCCTCGCCCAGATAGTCAGGCGCGTAAAACGTCGCCACTCGCTCGACATCGTGGGAGTTCCACGCCGCGAGCAGATCAGCGACCAAGACCTCGATCGCGCGCTCCATAGTGTCCTCCTCGATCAGCGCATCCGATTCTGAGTTGACATGCAACATTTAGCGTAGCACTCCTGTCTGAACGATCGCCTGAGCGGTGATCATAAGGCCAGCGGTTGTGACGATCACGGCGCTGGCGATCGGCAGTGCGCGTAGTCCCAGGCTCAGCCGCTGCTGGCGGCTGCCATTCAGACGATCGATCCAGCGCTTGCCATATACAAACAGCATGCCGATGCCGGTCAATACGCCCGCCAACCCCAGGCTAAACATGACAATCAGCAGCAGGCCGAGGCCGATCCGGCCCAGCGAGATCGCGCTCAACATGACCACCAGCGCTGATGGACACGGAATCAATCCGCCGGAAACGCCGAGCGCCAGCAGGCTGCGCCAGGTGATGGACGATCCATCCGCGCCGGGGATTGCGTGCGTATGCGTGTGTCCACCGTGGGAGTGCGTCAGCTCATGGCGATGATCGTGATGATGGTCGGGCGCGTGGTGACGATGGTCGTGTGGATGGCTGTGATCCGAGGTATCAGCGCCCATGCGTCCCCTACGGAACGCCGCGATCCTTAGGCGCAGCAGGGTCAGGCCCAGCGCCACGACGAGGCAGCCGGAAAGGATGCCAAGCCAGGGGTAGAGCTGCTCCGGCAGAATGTAGCGCGAGGCGTAGAGCGTGATCAGGCCCAGCGCGAACACGCCGATCGTGTGGGTTGCGGTGACGGTGATGCCCAGAAAGAGCGCGTGACGAGCGGTGCCGCGCGATCCGATCAGGTAGGCGGCGACGATCGTTTTGCCGTGGCCGGGCGAAAGCGCGTGGATCGCGCCCAGGCCCAGAGCGGAGATCAGCGCTACCAGCAGCACCAGAGGACTCAGCTCCTCGGTTGTGATCAGCGCGGCGAAACGATCGGCTGGACGGCCCGCGATGACCGGCTGCGCGCTCATAGCGCCAGGGGCGGCAGCACTGCCCGGCGCGATCACTAGCCGAGCCGCCCGAATGTCGAGCGGGCTGGCGAGCATGTTTTCGGGATAGGCGCGGAGCTGGTTACTGACATCGACGGCTGGCGCGTCAGAGCGAACGAAGCTGGCTCCGGCTGCTGGCTGCGCGACGATCTCATGCCAGCCGAGTCGATCGGTGTAGTTGCGATCCTCGTACTCGATCGAGCGCTGTGAACCGGCTGTCAGTTCCGGCAGCCCGGCGACGAGGCGGATCGTGATGCGGGTTGTTGGGAGGCTACCCTGGCCCAGCGGGAAGTCGATCTGCTGCTCGACAGCCTGGAGTTTGAGCACGCGTCCATCGACGAGCAGCCGCAATCCATCGCGCAGCGCCGGAACGATCCGCTGAAGATAGGCGGTCCGTGCGTCGGCATCGGGTGGCGCTCCGCCAAACTCCTGGTAGGTAGGAATCTCGGCCATATCAACGATATAGGTTACGTCGATCTGCTCGGCTCCGACCGCCAGCCGACTGTACAGATTCACCGTAAAGTTGCCGAGCGGATGTGCCGCCGCCAATTGCGGACGCATGCTCAGAAGCGCGAACACGCCGATCGCGCCGAGCAGCCACAGGCGCAGGCGACGCGCTGATCTCTGGTGCAGCATTATGATCTCCCTTCGGCGGGAACATGGCCGCCCAAGGCTGTGAGCGTGGTCATGGCCCGATCGCTCCAGAGCAGCGAAAAGTGCGGGTTGAGATCCACGGCTCGTTGCAGATAATCCCGCGCCTGCTGGTTCTGTCCCAGCGCGTGGGCGATCATCCCGGCGTGAAAAAGCTTCAGCGGATCGTGCGTGCCGAGGCGCAGCGACTCGCTGGCGTAGTGCTGCGCCTCGGCGTAGCTGCCGGTGCTGTAGAGCGTCCAGGCCAGGCTATCGGCGGCGTGAATGCTGGGCCGGGCTGCATAGGCGGCGCGAGCTTTCGCCAGCGCGGTCGGTAGCTCGATGGTGTGATCGGCGAAGAAGAGCGCCAGCTCAAGATCGGTGTTGACGCCGCTCGCACTAAAGAGCCGATCGATCGCGAGAACCAGGTCGTACTGCCGCCGCGCCTGCTGCTGATCGCCCTGTTTGGCATACACATCGCCCAGTGCGATCAGATACTCCGGCAGCGGCATTCGCTGGGTCGCCACGTTGTACAGCTCGATCGCCTCGGCATAGCGGCCCTGGATGGCGCGAATCCGGGCCAGTCCGGCCTGGGCGTGGACGTAGGCGGGCAAGCGTGCCAGCGCCTGCTGATACTCTCGCTGGGCGGCGGTGAGATCGCCCTGGGCGAAGTACAGATTGCCAAGCTGTACGCGGACCCACTGGGTATTTTCAGCGGTCGGACCACCGGCATCGACCGCCTGCCGCATGGCCTCGATCGCGCCCGGCAGATCGCCGTACAATTCGCGGAGGTGCGAAACCCGGCTGTAGGAGCTGAGATCAGGCCGCAGATCGACCATCTGCTGAATCGTTTGAACTGCCGCTTCGTACTGACCCAGCTCGATCTGCGCGTCGCCGATCACGCCATAGATTCGCGGAACCGCCGGATTGAGCGACCGGGCATGCTGGCCTAGCGAGAGCGCCTCGCGAAAATCGTGACGAGCCAGCGCCAGCGTTCCCTTGCCGATCAGCGCCTCGACATGCCGGGGATCGCGCTTGAGCGCGGCGTTGAAGACCGACTCGGCCTTGCCGTAGTATCCAGGATCGCCGGTTTCGCGGACGCGCTGAAGATAGGCGTGACCGAGCAGCGCGTAGCTGTCGGGGTTGGCGGGCGCGCGGCGAATCCGGCTCTGCAAAGTCTGAATCTGGCTTTCTGTACGGCTGAGCGGCTGCCGTCCCGCCGCGTTGCCGAGGAGCGCTGCGGGTCCGAGCGGCTGTGCAAGCCGGAGCAGCGCCAGAGCGGCTGCCAGCGCCAGGAGCGCCAGCGCGACGAACGGAAGATTACGATCGAGATGGAAACTACGCATCGTTGTTTCTCCGCCTGAGATCATGAATCGCGCGGGCTGCGACGATTGTGAGCGAATCAGCGCAGCCCGCGCTCACAGCCGTTACTCGGCCTTCAGACTTGCTCCGATTGCGACATGATGCATGTGTTCATAGCCCTGGTGTGGTGTGCCAACGTAGGGGAAGGTCGCCAGGAATGACACATCATTCACATCGACGCCATCGCCGAGCGCGTTGTTCGGAGCGCGGTTGGGCAGCCCCAGCACAGCGTTCAGCACGGGGCCGTAGCCCTCGGCCAGCGCTCGTAGCTCGATGTCGGTCACGTCGTCGGCCAGGCGGCGGCCATTCGGGAAGCCAGCCAGATCGCCTTCGAGAACGCCCAGGCGGCTGGGATTGTCGCTCGGTGGAATGGCAAGGTTGAGTCGCAGCAGATCCGCCTTCTGGTTGCCGGTGAAGTTGAGATTTTCCACGCCTGGGATCTTGCCCGCCGGGATCTTGACGCCGGTGAGCAGGATCGCGACCAGATCATTGCGGTTGCTCTCGGCGGCGTTATCCAGCGCCGGATAGAGCAGATTTTCCAGCTTTGTCACCTCCGGGCTGGTGTAATACTGGAGGAACTGCTGATCCTGCTGCGGACGCTGGGCGTTCCAATAATCCTTGCGTCCGAGCGGGATCACAACCTCGTTGATCAGCGGGTTGCCAAGCCGCGAAACCTGGACATACGAGCCGCTGTTGCGAACCGTGCCATCGGAGCGCAGGACGCGGGTGCTCTGCCGCTTGGCGGTGGCGTGAACGCCGATCACCGCGCGCGGATCGTTGGGGCCGGTCGGTACCTTGCCGTCGCGGGTAAGCTCCGTGATCGGCACCTGGATCGCGATCGTGTGGACGTTGTAGCCGCCGACACCGTCAACGCCGTCGCTCGCAGGAAGCGGAATGATATGCGCCGGATTGAACGGACGGAGGCCAGCCAGATCGAAGATCGAGCCAAGATCCACAAAGAACGGATCGTCGCGCTGCCCGGCAAAGACCTTGTAGCCGCCCGGCAGGTCGCGCACAGCGGCGGCAGCCAGCGCCGGATAGTTGGGCGTGGAGCGCGGGCCGACGTTGACCGGCGGCACCGGCAGGTTTGATGCCAGGATGCGGGTGCTGCTGATGTCGCCGTTGTGGTAATCGATGCGCCGGACAAGATAGAACTGGCGAATATTCCAGTCCGGATCGTCCAGCGCGCTGATCGGGCCGGTGTTGTACAAAAACGTGTTCTTGTTGCGGGTTTCGGTGCGGAAGAGGAACTGGAAGGAGATTTCGCGCCGCGCATCCATGTCGTTGCTGATCTTGATCTCATACAACACGTCGTCGCCGAAGCTATTGAAGTTCGGCCCGCCCGCAGGCTCTTGCAGCGGGACGTAGTTGGCGATCAAGGTTGCGGTGTCGGGCCGGTCGGGGCTGACAAACGCATACACATCGGTGTTGTCAGCCTGCGGATCGTTGCTGATCAAGGGCGCTTCGCGGTGGCTGGATGCGCCCACGCGCTCGGTCAGCGCTCCCGTAGCGCCGATAACCAGCGCTACCACCACACATACGATACTAACGAGCTTACGCATAAGGCATACCCTTTTGCTGAACGTGGTTTACCGCCAGTGACGAGCTGATGGATAAGTTCGTGATCACCTCCTGGCCGAGCAGCGGCTGCCATGGTGGGCAGCACGACGATTCCGAGCTGACGGACGCGATCGGCGGGGCGGCAGCGGGCGGGTATGCCTGACTACGATGATCTGAAACGCGCGATCGGCGGGGTGGCATGAAACACAAACGACTGTCGCAATGACAGTCGTAGTGTGCAGCAGGCAACTGCTCGGCTTCCAGGTCAAAAGATGCTCATTTTTTGCTCAGCTTGGGGCGGCGTTCAGCTCGCGCTGCCAGAGTATCTCGATCACGCGAGCGACGCCGGTCTTGAGGTGACGGCGAAAGGTGCTGAACGGCAGATCCAGCAGCTCGGCGGCCTGCTCCTGGGTAGCGGCGGGGCGCAGGTACGTATGGTAGATCGCGCGATAGCACTTAGCGTCGCGCGGCGTAGCCTGAAGCAACTCGGCGGCGTCTTTGATCAGCGCTTGCAGCGCGGCGACACGAGCCGGAAGATCGGCCTGAGCGCCCGCCGCCTCGACGACCAGCCGCGATTTGAGCAGCGGATTATCGCTCAACAGCTCCGGTTGACTGACGTGGTGCAGCGCCTGACGAGCCGCTGCGGTAAACGCGGACTCGCTCAGCACGATCAGCGTGGGCGCGCTCTGCGGTCGTGGCAGTTGCGGCGTGGTCGCAAGCTCACGCTCAGCCAGCACCGCAAGCCAGGCCAGCGGCGGCACGATCCGCCAGTCGTGACCGTACACGCCGTAGCAGCGTCCATCGACGACAAAATCGGCCTCGTGCAGCCGTGTCAGGTCAATGTAGCTTAGCACGGGCTCCCAGAAATCAGGATCGGCACACGGGGTGAACGTCAGGGCCAGGCTCCGCGTCGTCAGGTAGTGCTGGGCGCTCAGCACGCCGAGCAAGCTCTGGATCGGCGAAACCGACTGGTAGCTGTCGCGGTCCATCCAGAATCGGAAGAGAGTCGCGGCCTCGCCGGGGCGCAGCGGCGCGCGCATCTGGATATAGTTCCAGATCGAGCGCGTCGCCGGATCGACCTCGCGCTCGTCGGGCGTGGTCTGGTGGAGCGCCAATCGCAGCGTGAAGCCTACCGGCTGCTGCTCGGCGTTGCGGATCACGATCAGGTTTTCGGGCTGGCGCTCAAACCAGAACTCGGCCAGTCGCGCCGAGTCGGAGCCTTCATGCCGGGCGACCATCTCGATCAGCGCGGGCCACTCCCGCGCATCGGCGGTTGTCGCGAACAGGCTGCTGTTTTCGCGCCACTCGAAGAACGGACGCAGCACCGGATTTTCGCGGTGTAAGAAGACATAATCGAACAAGAGTCGCTGCTGCTCATGCGCTCCCGCCTGCTGGAAGCTGTGGGCGTAGTAGGCGCGTGCGCGACGATGCAGCTCGGCATACCAGTCGGGATTACGCCAGCGCAGGTCGGCGGTCAGCGCCTCGCGGGCCAGATCGTGAGGGAAGATCCCCCGTCGTCCAGCCTCGATAAACGACAAGCCGCGTAGCCAATCGAACAGCTCATGAGCATCGGGCATGCCCAGCATCTCGGAGAGCAGCGTCTCGGTCATCAGATGCACGAGCGCGCAGGCTTCCAGCGCCGTGCGGTGAGCAGGCCCCGGCACTTTCTGGACGAAATGCTCCAGCAGCGTGTTGATCACATCGGGCGCTGCCTCCGGCTGAAAGCGAATATCGTGGCGCTGGGCGAAGACATCCGCGACGAGCGAGAGCGCCAGCGGATGGCCGTGTGTAAAGCTCAAGACCGCGTCGTGCTGATCCGTCGGGACGGCCCGCCGCATCAGGTAGCGCTGGCTCTCGTCGGGGCTGAGGTTCCGCAGCGGCAATACCCGGATCAGCGCCTGCCAGCCGGGATCGGCGCGCCAGTCCATCGACGGCGGGTTACGGTCAGCGATCACGATCAGCGCCTGCTCCGGCAGATTGGGCAGAACGTGATCGCGTAGCCAGGCGTCGAGCGGAGCCAGCTTCTCGTAGGTATCGATCATGATCACCTGGCGCTCCGGCTGGGCTGCCAGCACCTGAAGCGGCGACTCGGGCTGATCGAGACGCAGCGCGAGACGTAGCGCGTGCAGAAACGCATCCGGCGATGGATCTACGTTGCGTCCGTCGATCGAGATCACGAGAATACCGGCCTGCCGACACAGGCGATCGAACTGTTGGAGGAGCGTCGTCTTGCCCACGCCGCCGGGACCGTACACATGCAGAATACAAAACGGCAAGCTGTCGGCGGTCAGCACGTCGCGAAACAGGGCCAGCTCAGCGGCGCGGCCTACAAACCGATCGTGCCGGGCTGCACTCAGACGATCTGCCAAACGCCCGCCCATAGGCTCTTCCTCCTGAGTGCTATCGTTAAACAGGCTGGGTAGCGCATGGCGCCCGGGCTGATGCAGGCCGGAGGCGCAAGATATGTCGCAGGATGCCCGGCGGAGCGGCGCTCCACGTCGTGAGGATCTGATTGCTCCGGGGAGTGTCACTGCTTGTAGTGTACACCCGGCGTCAAGGACGAGGAGAACAAAGCGCCGAGCGCAGCGCAGGCCGGGGGTGTGGGGGACACCCCCACCATTTCCTCCCCCGCTCCTATGGCAATGGGAGAGGGGGCCGGGGGGTGAGGGCCTGAACCAAGAACAAGGGTTGAGCGGAGTCTGAGGCGGGCACGCTCACGCGCCCCGCCGTTTGCGACGCCGACCGCGCTGCTCTATAATCCCCGTGGCGATTAACGAGGGCGGGCAGATGGTATGAGGCGATACTGGCGGATCTACCGGGTGCTGCTGCGGCGCGAGATGAATCTGGTCATCGTGTATCGCGCGCAGATGATTATCTGGCTGCTGACGGGCGTGCTGCCGCTGATCATGCTTGCGGCGTGGCTGTCGCTGGGCGAGGGCGGGCCGGTCGGATCGTTCACGCCGACCGATTTTATCGCCTACTATCTGGCGGCGATCTTCGTGCGACAGTTAACCGGCGTGTGGATCGTGTGGGACATGGACTACCAGATTCGCCAGGGCGAGTTCTCGACAATGCTGCTGCGGCCCCTCGACCCGATCCACCACTGGGCGGCGCGGGGTCTGGGCAGCAAAGGCCTGCGCCTGGTGCTGCTGCTGCCGACGCTGGGCACCGCCGCGCTGCTGACAGGCGTGCGCTACGATCTCCATCCGTCGACGCTGCTGGCGTTCCTCGCGGCGATGTTCGGCGCGTGGCTGCTGAGCTTTCTGATCCAGTACATCAACGGGCTGCTGGCCTTCTGGATCACCCAGGCGGTCGCGGTCTTCGATCTGTGGTTTGGGCTGTGGACGATCCTCTCAGGCTATCTGATCCCGCTGGACCTGCTGCCTGCGGCGGTGGGACAGGCGGCCTACTGGCTGCCGTTCCGCTATCAGCTGGCGGTGCCGCTCGAAATTCTGATGGGACGGCTGCACGGCGTCGAGCTATGGCGCAGCCTGGGCCTGCAAGCGCTGTGGATTCTGGCGATGTATGCGCTCACGCGGCTGCTCTGGCGGCGCGGCATCAAGAAGTACAGCGCGGTCGGCGCGTAAGCGCCGTTGTTCTACCGATGAAGGATGCGATGTGTGAGTAAGCAAGAGAGCGGCGGATCGACGACCAGGCTCTTCAACCGCGTCGCGGCGATTGTAGTGCGCGACGGCTGCGTGCTGACCCACGAGGCGCTGGATCGGCAGGGCCAGCCGTACCAGGCGTTGCCCGGCGGGAAGCTGGAGCCCGACGAGACAGCGGTTGAATGTGTGAAGCGCGAGCTTGCCGAGGAGTTCGGCGCTGCGGTCGAGGTCGGCCAACTGCTGTACGTGGCGGAGGGATTTTTCATGCGGCGCGGACGACGCCAGCACGAGGTCGTGCTGTACTTCGCGGCGCGGCTGGTCGATCCTGCGGCAGAGGTGGCGAGTCGCGAGGCCAAGATCCAGGCGCGCTGGCTGCCGATCCAGGGTGGCCTGGGGCGGCTGCTGCCGCAGTGGCTACGCGAGGAGCTGCCGAGTCGTGCGGCGGCAGGCTGGGATGGCCCGACGCGCTATCTCGTCTCGTACGATCTGATCGAGTAGGCTGCGACCGGAGCATCGATGCTACGCTACCTGCGATTGCTTAAAATCTTCTACAAGGCCAGCCTGCTGACCGAGCTTGAGTACCGCGCCAACTTCGTGGTCCACGGCCTGTTCAGCATCGGCTGGACGGCCTGGGTCTGGTTTGGCCTGGCGGTCTTCTACCAGCATCGTCCGACGCTGGCGGGCTGGAGCTACCACGAGGCGCTGCTGGTGGTGGGCATGTTCCAGGTCTTCTCCGGGCTGATCGAGGCGCTGCTGCGGCCCAACATCCAGGCGATCATCGAGCATGTTCGCAAAGGCACACTCGATTTCGTGCTGCTCAAGCCGCTGGATAGCCAGTTCTTTGTGTCGACGCGCCAGATCGTGTTCTGGAAGCTGCTCGACATGCTGGTCGGCTTTGGGGTCGTAGGCTATGCCCTGCTGCAACTGGGAGTGCGGCCCGGCATCGGCGCGCTGGCGATGTTTGTGATCATGTTCGTGCTGGGCGCGGTGATGCTCTACTCGGTGTGGATCGCGCTGATCACCTCGGCGTTCTGGTTCGTGCGCGTCGATAACATCTCGGAGCTGATCTACTCGTTTTTCGAGGCAGGCCGCTTTCCGGTCAACGTCTTCCGGGGCGCTGTGCGCTTTGTGCTTACGTTTATCGTGCCGATCGCCTTTATGACGACGTTTCCGGCGGCGGTGCTGATCGACAAGCTCGACTGGCGCTACGTCTGGCTGGCCGGTCCGCTGGCGCTCGGCCTGTTCGGCCTGAGCGTCTGGTTCTGGCGCTTCGCGCTGCGCTTTTATACCAGCGCCAGCAGCTAGGGCGACGACAGGGCGGGCGGGGTAGAGAACAAGCGATCAGGGGATCAAGCGAACAAGCGAGCAAGAGAACCGCGGGCCGCGAAGTATGCCCCAATAGTTGCTTAGGCAGAATCGCAGGCACGCTTTCGTGAATACATTCTTTGATTCGGGATGAAGAAGGAACAAGGTATGCTGTATCGTCGCGATCCGCAGCGGGATCTGATCACCCCCGATGGCTCGCGGATCTCTGAGCTGTTGGGCCGCGTCTCGACCGGAGACGAGTCGATGAGTGTGGCGCGGATCGTGATGCCGCCGGGCGGCGGTCAGCCGCTGCGCCGTAACCGATTTCACGAGGTGCTGATCGTGGTCGCGGGTAGCTGCGAGGTGGATCTGCCCGACGGCACGGTGCGGCTCGGCCCCGACGATGTGCTGGAGCTGCCGCCGCTGACGCTGTATGCCGAGCGCGGCGGTCCCGGCGGCTGTACCGCCTGGGCGATCTGCCGTCCCGCCTTTAATCGCGAGCTGGTCGAATTTGCCGTATAATTTTGGCCGCTCCCCAGCCTGGTCAGCGTCGACCGATTCGGTACATGATGCGTATCAGCAGGCGTGCTACATGAAAGGTTTTAAGCTATGCAGATCCACTCTGCGCGGTTCTTTGTGTATGTTACGGATCTGGCGCATTCGTTCCACTTTTATAGCGAGGTGCTGGGGCTGCCGATCGTCGAGCGCGTGGTCGGCGGCGCGATCCTGAGCGCGGGCGCGGCGCAGGTCGAGCTGCTTCAAGACCGGCGCGACTCCGAGCCGGATCTCGATCGGCGCACGGGCCTGGTGATGGTCGTGGACGATGCGGATACGGCCTATGCCGCGCTGCAAGCCCAGGGCGTGACGATCGCCTCGGAGCTGACGACGACCAGCGATGGCGGGCGCATGTTCTATATCGTCGATCCCGACGGCTTGCCGATTGGCATTCGCTCGCAGCCAGCGCAGACGATCGCGCCGGGAGCCTGGGCGCGTGATGAGCGATAGGGTACGTTCAAAGTTTCGAGTTTCGAGCTTCGAGTTCCAGGTTCAAAGTTCAAGGTTTCTTGTTCTTTGTTCTTTGTTTCGTTCTTGGTCAGGCCCTCACCCCCGGCCTGACGGCGCAAGGAGCATCCTCATGTTTGACATCGAGCGAGTACGCACCAGTTGGCGGAACGAGTCAGCCGCGATCGATGCGGTCGTCCGGGCGATGAGCGCGGAGGCGGCGCGCCAGCCCGTGCGCGAAGATGGCTGGACCGCTCATGATCTGCTGGGACACATCGCCAGTTCGGCGTATTCATTTGTGCATTTTCTCAAGCCCGACGCGCCGCCGCCGCCTGATGGGCCGGTGGATATTCACGACATCAACGCGCAGCGGCTCCAGCGCAATCGCGACCGTCCGTGGGCGGAGGTGCTGGCGTACTGGCAGCATATCCGTGACGACGTAGCGGCGTTTCTGGAGGCGAGCACCAACGATCTGGGCACCCAGCCAATCAGGCTCCCGTGGGTGCCGAGCGCGCAGAATGCGGGCGATGTTCTGCGCGTGCTGATTCTCCACACCCGCTCGCATCGGGAAGAGCTCGTGCGCGGCACGGCCATGCCAGTTGAGGAGTAGCCTATGCTGATCGACGCGCATCTTGACCTGGCGTTCAATGCGCAGGCGCTCGGCGGCGATCTCCGGCTGCCGCTCGACCAACTGCGGGCCTCGGCGTATGGGCAGCGGGCAACATCACTGCGGGAAACGCCCACGGTATCACTGCCGACGCTGCGCGCGGTCGATGTGCGCATCGTCTTCGGCACGATCTTTGTGCAAGCGCCGCATACGTTCTTTAACTTGATCGGGCCGGTGTATCACACGCCCGACGAGGCCAACGAGCAGGGCTGGGCACAACTGCGCTACTACCACGATCTCGCCGCGCAGGGGCAGATCGCGCTGATCGGCGGGCGGGCCGAGCTGGACGCGGCGCTGAATGGCACGACGCCGCTGCCGGGCCTGGTGCCGCTGATGGAGGGTGCCGATCCGATCCGCGATCTGGCTGAGCTGGAAGACTGGCACGCGGCGGGGCTGCGGATCGTCGGGCCTGCGTGGAGCGCCACGCGCTATAGCGGCGGCACTGGCGCGCCCGGCCCGCTGACGCCCGCAGGCCGCGAGCTGATGAGCGGCCTTGAGCGCTACGGCATAGCGCTGGATACCAGCCATCTGAGCGAGGAGAGCTTCTGGGAGGCGCTCCGGCTCTACCAGGGGCCGCTGCTCGCATCGCACGCCAACTGTCGCGCGCTGGTGCCCACCGATCGGCAGTTGAGCGACGACATGATCCGGGCGATCGTGGAGCGCGACGGCGTGATCGGCATCGTGCCCGCGAGCATCTTCCTGGTTCCCGGCTGGAAGATCGACGACGGCAAAAACGTATCGCTGGAGATGGTCGTGCGCCACATCGAGCATATCTGCGCCATCGCTGGCGATACCGGCCACGTCGGGATCGGCTCCGACTTCGATGGCGGTCTTGGTGTCGAGTGGCTACCGGCGGGCATGGCGTCGATCGCCGATCTGCCGAAGATCGGCGAGGCGCTGCTGGCGGCGGGCTGGAGCCAGGAGGATGTGGATGGCGTGCTGTATGGCAACTGGCTGCGCTGGCTGCGCGCTGCCTTGCCCTGAGGAAGCACAAGCAGGCTTGCGCGGCGACGCTCATCCGCTGATCTGTATCGTCGGTGTATCGGTTGATTGTATCGCTTGAGCCTTCCGCTACGCAATCGACTCTGGTTTAATAGCAGTACTGGTTCGATACACCATCTATCAGGTTAAGAATGTGTGCTGCCTAGCCTGGTTAAGTGTAAAGAGCTGCTCCGAACAGATAGGCATTCTCGAACTCTCCCCTACGAGGATGCCTATCACTCTTTTAAGCATCCTCCCACCGCCATAACAGACGTGTTAAGCAACACGGCACCGAGCCTGATCGCTTGGTGCCGTTACGTGTGCTATCGCAAGCGCCCGGCTGCTACCAGCTAGTCCACTTGCCCTGGAAGAAGTTGGTGTACACGCCGCCGCCGTTGCCGAGATAGGTCAGCGCGGTCTGTTTCACGCCCTGGCCGCCGTAGGGGCGCCCGGCGGAGGTCTGAGCGTAGCGGTAGAAGACCTGATGCACGTGCGGATACGGATCGGCATAGCCCGACGATCCGGCCCACCCGATCAGCGTGGCGTCGGTGACGTACTGCCCTTTCGAGACGTTGATCGCGCTCATGTGCGCCGACAGGCTCCAAAACTTGCCGCTCGGCGTTTTGATCACGACCATCCTGCCGTAGTTCCACCAGTTGTCGGGGTCCCAGCCCGCGTAGGTGACGTAGCCTTCTTTGAACGGGTTGTATAGCCGATCGCCCCTGTTCAGGTAGTAGTCGATCGCGTAGTAGTCGTTGGTGTAGTAGTCATGGGTGCATTTGCCGAGGCCCCAGTTCCCATGGGTGTTGTCGCCCCAGAAGTTCGGCGTGCCCATCTTGCTCCAGCCTGGATTCTCGTGCGAGTTGGCGTCCCAACTGTGTGTCGTCTGAATAAAGAAGGTCGTCGGCTGTGCCCAGCACCCGTTCGAGAGCTGGTACTCGCCCTCCGTGATCCACGGATCGCCCTCTGCCGCCGCTGCCGCCTCGCGTTTCGGATCGGCCTCCGGCTGTGCCGGGCGCGGCCCGCCGTAGAGCGCCTCGTCCGAGCTAGCGTCCGCCAGATTGAGCGAGGCGACCGAGCGCGTCGGGCGGCTGAAGCGGAGGCTTGCCAGCAGCGCGTGCGCCTGCGCGTCCAGCTTCTCGCCGTAATAGTTGATCTGATAGACCCGCCCGTTGGCCGCGACATAGACGTTGATCGACACCTGGCCGCCCGGCACCGGCCCAAGCGCCACGCCGGTCAGACCCGCGCCCAGCGGCACGGTCCAGCGCTGCATCGGCACATCGGGATACTCGGCCTGCTTGGCCTGCACCACGGCGTCGAGCTGATCGGGCATGGTCTGCTCGTGCATGGCGACGCGCGCGACCGGCGAGCGGCCATGCCCATTGGCGGCATCGGCGGGCGCTGAGCGCAGGATGAAGCCGTAGGTCGGGAAGAGGTAGGGATCGTGGACGACGGACCAGCTCGCCGGGTAGCTCAGCGTGAGTCCGAGCACGGGATCGCTGAGCTGCTGCCGGTCCGGGCTGAGGGCGGCGGAGGTTACGGCGGGGGCCAGCGCAAGGCCGCTGAGGAGGGCGACGAGCAGAACGAGCAGCCGGGAGCGCGGCAGGCGGCGGGAGGCAGGAAGACGGGCGAAACCAGAAGCGCGACGAAGCATGGCGGACTCTCCTTTCGGCGGGTAGCCCCAGGCGGGGGGATGGGGCAGCGCGGCAGAGGATCGCAAGGCAGGCCCGGAGGGGTACACGGCTCGAAGGGCTGAGTCGTCGAGGCAAGCTGCTTTTCCAATATGGCTCAGTCTAGCCGATCGGGGTGATGATGTCAAAAAGGGTTAAAGCGAAAGGGCCTGAACAAAAGAACAAAGAAACAAAGGAACAAAGGCTTAATTTCCTTGTTCCCTTGTTCCCTTGTTCTCTTGTTTTCGCTTCTGCCCGTGTTCCCTTGTTCCCGGCTCCGCGACTCCTGACCCTCGACTGTTCCGCACTATTGCTGCTCGCCGCGTACCAGCGCGCGCGCGATAGCGTTGTGGCGCTCGATCAGCACCGGCAGATCCAGATCGAGCAGACGACCCTCCTGAACGCGCACCCGCCCATTGATCACGCTGAGATCGACCGTCGGCGGCTGGCAGAAGACGAGCGCCGCCAGCGGATCGTGGACCGCGCCGCCAGCGAATGCCAGCGTATCCAGCCGGTAGCCGATGAAGTCTGCCGCCATGCCCGGCGCGAGCACGCCGAGGTCGTCGCGTCCGAGCACGGCAGCGCCGCCGACCGTCGCCAGGCGCAGGGCGTCGAGCGCGCTGAGCGCCGCAGGATCGCCGGTGACGCGCTGAAGCAGGAGCGCCTGCCGCGCCTCGGCCAGCAGATGCGAGCTATCGTTGGAGGCCGAGCCGTCCACGCCCAGCCCGACGCGCGCGCCCGCCTGTTGCAGCGGGCGGATCGGCGCGATGCCTGAGGCCAGCCGCATATTCGAGCTTGGGCAGTGCGCAACGCCGGTGCGGCTGCTTCCCAGCCGCGCGATCTCGTCGGCAGCGGGGTGGACCATATGGGCGTGCCACACGTCCGATCCGATCCAGCCCAGGTCTTCGGCCAGCTCCACGGGCGTGCGACCAAACGCAGCCGCGCAGTAGTCGGCCTCGTCCAGCGTCTCGGCCAGATGCGTGTGCGAGTGGACGCTGTAGGCGCGGGCCAGCGCGATGCTCTCGCGCATCAGGTTGGGCGAAACCGAGAACGGCGAGCACGGCGCGAGCACGATCCGCAGCATCGCGTAGCGCTCAGGATCGTGATACGTCTCGATCACCCGGCGCGAGTCGTGCAGAATGGCGGCCTCATCCTCCACCACGCGGTCGGGCGGCAGGCCACCCTGCGCCTCTCCGACCGACATCGAGCCGCGCGCGGCATGAAAGCGAAAGCCCATCTCCGTCGCCGCCTGAATCTGGTCGTCGATGCGCGCGCCGTTGGGCCAGATATAGGTGTGATCGCTGGCCGTGGTACAGCCCGACAGCATCAGCTCGGCGATAGCGATCTTGGTGCTGACGGCGATTGCCTCAGGCGTCATGCCCGCCCAGATCGGATAGAGCGTGCGCAGCCAGTTGAAGAGATTGGCATTTTGCGCCGCCGGAACGTTGCGCGTGAGCGTCTGGTAAAAATGATGGTGCGTGTTGACCAGGCCCGGCAGCACGATCATGCTGCGCGCGTCGATGATCCGATCGGCCTGCTGCGGCAACTGATCGGTGGGACCGACCTGCCGGATCACGTTGTCGACGACATAGATGCCGCCGTCGGCCCAGCGCGTATCGGCGGCGTCCAGCGTCACGAGCAGGGCGGCATGCTTAAGCAGAAGTGAGGCCATGTGGGATGCTCCCCTGGTTGCCAGGTATGCTAAACTGATCGGCGCAACTATACTCGCGCGGCCTGACAGCGTCAATCGGCCACGCTCAGCGGTTGATCGCCCGCGCCATCAGGAGTAGCTATGCCCGGAACGCGGCTCACAGTGCCGGAGCTCAACGCGCTCGATCACGAGCCGTTTGTCGCAGCGCTCGATTTTGTCTTTGAGGGGCCGCCCTGGATCGTCGCCGAAGCCTGGCACGCTCGTCCATTCCGCGATCTCGCGCACATGCATCAGGCGCTCTGCCAGGTGATGGAAAGCGCGCCGACGGAGCAAAAGATCGCGCTGATCCGCTCGCATCCCGATCTGGTCGGCAGGGCGGCGCTGGCAGGCACGCTCACGCCCGAGTCGACCGGCGAGCAGGCGGCGGCGGGGCTGGACCGGCTGACGCCAGACGAGATCGCCACGTTCAACCGGCTGAATCAGACCTACCGCGAGCGGTTCGGCTTTCCATTCGTGATCTGTGCCCGCGAGAACAAGAAAGCGAGCATCCTGGCAGGCTTCGACGAGCGGCTTCAGCATACCCGCGAGCAGGAGATCGAGGCGGCGCTGCGCGAGATCGCCAGGATCGCTTATCTGCGGCTGCGCGATGCCGTCGCCGACTGAACCGGGCAAAACGCACAGGCTTTCATCGTCGCAAAGGAGCAGACTGTGGGTACTCAGATTAGCTATGGCAAGGCGGATATACGCCTCTACCGCACCTACGCCCGGCCTCTGACCGGGCTGGCCGTGATTCCCGAATCGCCGTACGCGGGCAGGCCCAACACGCTCTTCGCGGTGAACGTCGAGGTCGAAGTCTTTGGCGATAATTTCCTCCCAGCCTACACCCAGGGCGATAACTCCAACGTGGTCGCGACCGATACGATGAAGAACTTTGTGCTGAGGCAGGCGCTAGCGTTCGACGGCGCGACGCTTGAGGGCTGGCTTGAGTTTCTGGGGCGGCAATTCCTGACGACCTATCCCGTGATGCAATCGCTGCGGGTGTCTGGCCGGGAGCAGCCCTTTGTCGCGGCGCGCGTGCCCGCCGACGACGCCCAGGGCTTCGCCGACAGCGGCGTGCTCTTCAGCCGCTCCCACGACGACGCGGCGGTCGCGGCGATCGATCTGGAGCGCCGGGGCGATGAGATCGTTGTCACCAGCCACGAGTGCGGTCGCGTGGGCATGCAGTTGATCAAGCTGACCGGCAGCGCGTTTGCCAGCTTCGCCCGCGACTCGTACACGACGCTGCCGGAAGTGACCGACCGACCGCTGTTTATCTATCTCGACGTGTTCTGGAAGTACGCCGACGCCGCGCAGATGCTCGCCGCCGACCACGCGGGCTACATTGCCGCCGAGCAGGTCCGCGATGTCGTGCAGGCGGTCTTTCACCAGTTCGTCAGCATGTCGATCCAGCATCTCGTACATGAGATCGGCGTGCGGCTGCTGGAGCGCTTCCCGCAGATGGCGGAGGTTTCGTTCGCGGCGCAGAACCGGCTGTGGGATACCGCGTTCGTCGCTGAGGACGATCCCAGGCTCAAGGTCTACACCGATCCGCGACCGCCCTACGGCTCGATCCGGCTGAAGCTGACGCGCGATGCGTAGCGGGGGAGACTATGGCAGGTCGTCTTACCACGCATGTCCTCGACACCGCCCAGGGCCGTCCGGCGGCACATCTGGCGATCGAGCTGTGGCGGCTTGATCCAGACAGCGCCGAGCGGACGCTGCTGAAGACCGTCCGCACCAACGCCGATGGACGCACGGACGGGCCGCTGCTAACGGGCGATGAGCTGGCGGTCGGCGTCTATGAGCTGGTCTTTGCCGTGGGCGAGTATTTCGCCGCGCAGCCGGTGACGGCGACCGCGCCGCCGTTTCTGGATCGCGTCCCGGTGCGCTTTGGCATCGCCGATCCGCAGGCCCACTACCACGTGCCGCTGCTGGCGTCGCCCTGGTCTTACAGCACGTATCGAGGGAGCTAAGCCATGAGTGAGCTTGAGAGCGCCCGCCGCGTCATGGCGCGCATCGACGCGCTGGCGGCGTTTAGCGAAGAGGCCGATCGGCTGACGCGGCGCTACGGATCGTCGGCGCTACGACAGGCGCGCGATGCGGTCGCGGCGTGGATGGAGGCCGCCGGGATGACCACGCGGCGCGACAATATCGGCAATCTGATCGGGCGGTACGAGGCCGCTCAGCCCGGAGCCAAGACGTTGTTGCTCGGCTCGCATCTCGACTCGGTGCGCGATGCCGGGAAGTACGACGGGCCGCTCGGCGTGATGATCGCGCTGGCGGCGGTCGAGCGGCTGCACCGTCGC
>DASUTC010000266.1 GCA_036374795.1 Herpetosiphonaceae bacterium | reverse complement strand
TGGGGCAGCATCCCGCCGTGCGCGCGGCCGTGGTGCTGGCGCGGGAAGATCGGCCTGGGGCGCAGCGGCTGGTCGCATACGTGGTGGGCGCCCACGCGCCTACGGAAGCCCACGCACCGACGGCAGGAGAGGCGCGGCGCGGCCCTCAGCCCGGTGCCCTCAGCCCGGTGCCCGCGGACCTGCGCGCCTTCCTGGCGGCGCGGCTGCCGGAGTACATGGTGCCGAGCGCGTTCGTGGTGCTGGAGGCGCTGCCGCTGACCCCCAATGGCAAAGTCGATCGGCAGGCGCTGCCCGTGCCCGATTTTACACGGGCAGACGGCCAGGAGGCGATCATCGCGCCGCGTACGCCTGCGGAAGAGCTGGTAGCGAATATGTGGGCCGACGTGCTCGACGTCGAGCGGGTGGGCATCTACGACAACTTCTTTGAGCTAGGCGGCCACTCGCTGCTGGCAACGCAGATCATCTCACAGATACGCGAAATTCTGCATGTCGATCTGCCGCTCCGAAGTCTTTTTGAGGCGCCGACAGTCGCCGAGCTGACCGCGCGGATCGAGACAGCACAGCGCAGCGCGAGCTATCTAGCGAGCATGCCAATTGTGCCGGTCGCGCACGACCAGCCACTACCGCTGTCGTTTGCCCAGGAGCGCCTCTGGATTCTCGATCAGTTGGAGCCCGGCAGCACGACCTATAACATCCCGGCAAGCTTTCGGCTGACTGGATCACTTGACATGCCAGCGCTTGAGCAGAGCCTGAGCGAGATCGTGCGTCGTCATGCCGCGCTGCGTACCAGATTCACGGCAACTGATGGCGTTGCGGCGCAGGTGATCGATCCAGCGACTAAGACGGGCCTGATCCTGCGCGATCTAAGCGCACTGCCGCCCGATCGACGACCGGCTGAGGCCCAGCGCTGGATGCTGGAAGAGCACAGGCAGCCGATCGATCTCGCACATGGCCCGCTGCTTCGATGTACGCTGATCCGGCTGAGCGACGAG
This sequence comes from Herpetosiphonaceae bacterium, assembly GCA_036374795.1. Taxonomy (NCBI): domain Bacteria; kingdom Bacillati; phylum Chloroflexota; class Chloroflexia; order Herpetosiphonales; family Herpetosiphonaceae; species Herpetosiphonaceae bacterium. Next base: position 2,414 of record DASUTC010000266.1, on the reverse strand, counting down.
GACCATATGCTGCTGGTGACGATGCATCATATCGTCTCGGATGGCTGGTCGATCAGCGTCTTCGTGCGCGAGCTGAGCGCGCTCTACACCGCCTTGACCACCGATCAGCCGTCGCCTCTCCCGGAACTGCCCGTGCAGTACGCCGACTACGCCCTCTGGCAGCGCCAGTGGCTTCAGGGCGAGGTCCTGGAGCAGCAGCTTGGCTACTGGCGACAGCGCTTGGATGGCGCGCAGCCCGTGCTGGAGCTGCCCACCGACTGGCCCCGCCCGCCGGTGCGGACCTTCGAGGGTGGGCAGCAGATCGCCGAGCTCCCGGCGGAGCTGAGCGACGCGCTGCGGGCGCTGAGCCGCGCCGTCGGCGCCACGCTCTTTATGACCCTGCTCGCCGCCTTCAAGCTCCTCCTCGCCCGCCTCGCCGGCCAGTCTGACATCCTCGTCGGTACGCCCATCGCCGGGCGTACCCGCCGCGAAACCGAGTCCCTCGTCGGCTTCTTCCTCAATACCCTCGTCCTCCGGACCGACCTCGCCGGCGATCCCTCCTTCCGTGCCCTCCTCGCCCGCGTCCGCGAAACCACCCTCGATGCCTACGCCCATCAGGACCTCCCCTTCGAGCAACTCCTCGACGACCTGCATACCGAGCGCAACGTCAGCCATACCCCGCTCTTCCAGGTCTTCTTCAACATGCTCAACCTCCCCCCCATGCGCCTCGACCTTCCCGGCCTCACCGCCGAGCCGCTCACCGCTCCCGAAGTCGGCGCCAAGTTCGACCTCACGCTCTATGCCCAGGACCAGCCCGGCGCGCCGATCGCCCTCTCCCTGGTCTATAACGCCCAGCTCTTCCGCCCCGCCCGTATCCAGGAGTTGCTCGCCCAGTTCGCGCATCTGCTCGCCCAGATCGTCGCGCAGCCCGACCAGCCCATCGGCACCTACACCCTGGTCACGCCCCGCGCCCTGCCGCTGCTGCCCGATCCGACCCTGCCGCTCGATGCCACCTGGCACGGCGCGGTCCATACGCTCGTCGCCCAGCAGGCCCAGCAGCATCCAGACCGCATCGCGCTCGTCGATCCCCACGATACCTGGAGCTATGCCGAGCTCGACGCCCGCGCCAACCAGCTCGCCCATGTCTTGCTGGCCCACGGCGTGCAGCCCGACGATGTGGTCGCGCTCTACAGCGCCCGCAGCGCCGCGCTGGTCTGCGCGATCCTCGGCGTGCTCAAGGCCGGCGCCGCCTACACGATCCTCGATCCGGCCTACCCCCCGGCGCGCCTGATCGACTATGTGCAGCTCGCCCAGCCGCGCGCTTTCGTGCAGCTCGAAGCCGCCGGTGCGGTGCCCGACGCGCTGGAAGCGTGCCTCGCCACCCAGGCCTACGCCTGTCGGCTGGTGCTGCCGCAGGCGTTGCGCACCGCGCCGCCCGCGCTGCTCGCCGCCGCGCCACCCAGCGACCCGCAGGTGGCGGTCGGTCCCGACCACGCCGCGATCATCGGCTTTACCTCCGGCTCGACCGGCACGCCCAAGGGCATCGTCGCGCGCCACGGCCCGCTGACGCACTTCCTGCCCTTCTTGCAGCGCACCTTCGGCCTGCACCAAACCGACCGCTACAGCATGATCTCCGGGTTGGCCCACGACCCGTTGCAGCGCGATATGTTCACGCCGCTGTGTCTGGGCGCCACGGTCTGCGTGCCGGAGCCGGAGACGATCGTCACGCCGGGGCGCCTGGCGGCCTGGATGCGCCAGCAGGGCATTACGATTGCGCATCTGACGCCCGCGCTGGGCCAACTGCTGACCGAAACCGGCGCCGAGGCCGCCACCGGCGAGCCGCCGCTCGCCACGCTGCGCTACGCCTTCATCGTCGGCGACGTGCTCACGCTGCGCGATGTGGCGCGCATCCGGGCGCTGGCGCCGCAGGTGCAGTGCATCAACTTCTACGGCTCGACCGAGACGCAACGGGCGGTGGGCTACTACCGCATCCCGCCGGAGGAGGAGCGACCGCCGACGGGGCTGGACCTGCGGGCGAAGGAGATCCTGCCGCTGGGGCGGGGGATGGACGACGTGCAGGTGCTGGTGCTGACCGCGCGGCAGCAGTTGGCGGGGATCGGCGAGGTGGGGGAGATCTACATGCGCAGCCCGCACCTGGCGCGGGGCTACCTGGGCGATGGGCGGCTGACGCAGGAGCGGTTCCTGCCCAACCCGTTCACCGAGGCGGCAGGCGATCGGCTGTACCGGACGGGGGACCTGGGGCGCTACCGACCGGATGGCACGGTGGAATTCGTGGGGCGCGCGGACCAGCAGGTGAAGATCCGGGGGTTCCGGATCGAGCTGGGGGAGATCGAGGCGGTGCTGGGGCAGCACGCGAGCGTGCGCGAGGCGGTCGTGATCGCCCGCGAGGACACGCCGGGCAACAAGCGGCTGGT